>JAAEQG010000273.1 GCA_024231775.1 bacterium | reverse complement strand
CCGAGACACAGAACCGGCGTATAATCCTCGCTCCCGGGCATCTCGGTCTGCGAGGTTCCCACGGCCCCATCGTCTAGTCGGCCTAGGACACCGGCTTTTCAAGCCGGCAACACGGGTTCGAATCCCGTTGGGGTCAGTATTTCCCGCCTTCGGCCCGGCGTGCTCTCGTACGCCGGCAGCGTTCGCAACCATTGTTGCCAGCAGCACTTGTAGCGCTTCTCGCAGCCGAGAGAAGCGGCCGTGTTGCTGTACCGTCGCGTACCGACATGCCCTGTCCTTGGCTGGTATCCTGTGCCGTTTTCACGGCAGTCTCGACCGGCGTCTCAACCGTCTTCTTCATATCTGCTGGGGTGTTTACCTGGGCACGCCAAGCCCCCCCCTTAGGTCGATGAACGAAAACGCCGATGCGCATGGAGGTGCCTTACGGAGCCGGAACATGACGCGATCCCTCAACGCACTGATCGTCGATGACTCCGCCACTACGCGCCACCTCATCATGCGGGCCCTGTCCCAGACCGGCTTGGCCGAGTTTACCTTCACCCAGGCCGAGGATGGCCTCGATGCCCTCGTGCAATACAGCCCCGGCGAAACCGAGATCATCTTCGTCGACATGAACATGCCGCGGATGGGCGGACTCGAGTTCATTCGCACACTCCGGGTTCAGCACAAGCGATGCCCACCAACGGTCATGATCACCGCAGAAACCAACAGCGAACGCCTGGCAGAAGCCGTGAGCACTGCGGGCGTGGATGCGTTCCTGCTGAAGCCTGTGGACCGGGATCGGTTGCAAACGGGCCTACGAAAACTCGTTGATTCCATCCCGGTGCGTTCAGAAACCGACCAAGTACCGCACGGCGAGTGTGTGCCGCAGGCACTGCAGGAGGTCCTGGCAGAAGTATGCAGCCTCGAGATATCTCCTGAGCCGGAGGACGAATCCCTCAGACGCGGCAGGATCGTGCTGGGCATCATCGGACTGCACGGCGATATCCAGTGGTCCGTGTCCCTGGCATTCCCCCACGAGGCGGCGGTGGCGGTCACCTCGAAGTTCGCCAGGTACGAGATCTCTTCGGAAGGGCCGGACCTGGGCGATGCGATCAGTGAACTCGCCAATATCGTGGGGGGTAGAATCAAGCAACTGCTCTGCGCACGAAACCTGGGCGTGAGCATATCCCTCCCCACGGCACTGGGGGCGTCGGACTTCCGAATCCTGCATCAGCCGAGGAGTACCACCGGCTACACCCACTTCAACTCCCCGGCCGGTCGGCTGTGGTGCAGAGTGGATGTGGGAATCGACTCGGGGATGGCCATGTAGATGGACGGGGCCGTGGGGAATCAGGCTCAGTCCTGTCCACCGCAGAGCTTGGATCCTGGGGTTTCAGCAGACGCCGGCGGTCCGCGTCGGCAGCCCACCTTCGTTTCCGCGCAGATCACGCCGCCGAGCAAGCTCAGCGCCGAACACTATTGCGAGTTGCCCGAATGGCGCTGCTGCAGTTCCTGGATTGCACAGTAAAGGACGGGTACGACCAGCATGGTGATGACCTCGATGGCCATGCCGCCAAACGAGGGGATGGCCATGGGAACCATGATGTCGGCACCACGTCCGGTTGAGGTGAGCACGGGCAGTAAGGCGAGGATCGTCGTAGCCGTGGTCATCAGGCACGGTCGAATCCTCCGCCGGCCCGCTTCCAGGGTCGCCAGCCGAATCTCGGCGACGGTACGCGGCGCGCGTTTAGCGAAGGAGTCCTTCAGATAGGTGGCGACGACGACACCGTCGTCCGTTGCGATCCCGAAGAGCGCCAAGAACCCAACCCAAATGGCTACGCTCAGATTGATGGGGTGGGCCTGGAACAGCTCGCGCAGACTCGTATCGAAGATGTTCCAATCGAGGAACCACGGCTGAGCGTAGAACCAGATCATGATGAACCCGCCCGACCACGCCACGAGAATGCCGGTGAACACCAGTCCCGTCGTCAGCACGGACTTGAACTGCATATACAGAATCATGAAGATGATGAAGAGGGCGAGCGGAAGGACCACCATCAGCTTCTTCTCGGAGCGGACCTGATTCTCGTAGGTGCCCGCAAACTTGAGTGAACAGCCGCCGACGTTCAATCCTGGCAGAGAGTTGATCTCGGCCTCGGTGAGATCCCGACCCGCGGCCCTGGCCTGTTTCGACGCCTTTTCGTAGGCATCCTGGAAGATCTCCTCTTGGCGTTTCAAGTACCTGTCCGCTTCTTCGACGACGTCAACCTCGGCATATCCCGGCTTCATGTCGAAGAGGACATATCCGACCAGGAAGGTGTCCTCGCTCTTGATGACCTGCGGACCGCGAACGTAGTCGATCGTGGCCAGTTGGACCAAAGGAATCTGCGCCCCGCCCGGCGCCGGGACGAGGATCTTGTCCAGCGACTCGATGCTGTCGCGCAATTCGCGCAGGTAGCGTACGCGCACCGGGTACCGTTCACGACCTTCGACGGTGGTGGTGACGCGCCGGCCTCCGATGGCGACCTCGATGACATCCTGCACCTGACGCAGTTTGACTCCGTAGCGGGCGATGGCCTTTCGGTCGATGTCGATCTCGAGGTAGGGCTTTCCGATGATTCGGTCGGCGATCACGGCTGCGGGCTCGACGGAGGGAACTTCCTTGAGGAATCGCTCGATCTGCAAGCCGACCTTGTCCAGCGCCGCAAGACTCGGCCCCTTGACCTTGACGCCCATCGGCGCGCGCATTCCGCTTTGGAGCATGACGATCCGAGCGGCGATCGGCTGCAGTTTCGGCGCGGAGGTGGTACCCGGGAGTTTACCCGCCTCCACGATCAGGTCCCAAATGTCGTCGGGTTTGTTGACCCCTGACCAGGCCTCGCGTCCGGGGTTCAGCTCCGGATCGAGCGCCGGTCGCCACATCCGAAACGGCATCCCTCCCAGCTCTTCGATCAGCATACCCTGTTCATCGCGCGCGAAGGTACCTTGCACGTAGTACGGTTCGCCGTCTCCGGCCGGGACGGGCTCGCCACCCTTATCGCGAAACAGGTCCTGCTCGGTTTCATCGAAGCGAAACGCCAGCCGGTGCCCCAAGTGGTCCGTCAGGTACTGTGGGTGGTAGTTGATGACGGTTTCGATCATGGATAGCGGCGCGGGATCGAGCGGGCTCTCGACCCGGCCGAGCTTGCCCACCGCCAGAGAAATCTCCGGAACCTGGTTGAACGAGATGTCCTGCTTCTGCAAAACGTCGATCACCTCGCCGATGGACGCATGCGGCATCGTCACCGGCATGTAGAGGTATGAACCCTCGTCGAGCGGCGGCATGAACTCCTGGCCAAGCCCCGGGAACTTCCCCGCGAGATACGTAGCCGGTTCCGACTCGCGCACGGTCGAGGGCATCCACGCGAATAGATCGTCAAACCCGCGCCAGACCATGCCACCCGCGACGACGATCATCGCCGGCAGGAGTAGGAAGGTCGTCTTGTGCTCCAACGCCCACCTGAGCATGAAGGGGTACGCCGACTGGAAGAGCTGAAACACGAGTAGCAGTGCGCCGATGGTTCCGCCCACGAGAATGGCGTTGCGCCACAGGCCCTTTTCCGGACCGATCGGCAGCCACGACTGCGTAAGCAGCAGCAACACCGCACCAACAACAACGGCGTTGGCCAGCCACGGACCCAGCCTCCGAAGGAACTGAGGCAACTTCGGTTCGAGTGAGCCGTACACTCCGATGAGCATCAGCAATCCACCCGGCCACCACCACCCGGGGCCGAACGCGAACGCGACACCTGCGATGGCTAATAGTGGAAAGAAGAGCCAAGTACGACTGCGCCGACCGTCACGGCTGCGGGTGAACAAAATGTGGGCTGCGGGAGGAATGATGGTCAGCGCTACGATAACCGACGCGATCAGGGCGTAGGTCTTGGTAAAAGCAAGAGGCCGAAACAGCTTCCCTTCTGCCGCCTCCATGGTGAAGACCGGCAGGAAGCTGACGACCGTCGTTGCAACCGCAGTCAGAATCGCACTTCCGACCTCACTGGACGCCTCATAGATGACTTCGAGCCGGTTAGCTTTCGGGTCGGCCTCGTCCAGGTGCTTGAGAATGTTCTCACAAACGATGATCCCCATATCGACGATCGTACCGATGGCGATGGCAATCCCCGAGAGCGCCACGATGTTGGCATCGACGCCGGTGGTCCGCATCGCAATGAAGCACATCAGCACCGCCAACGGCAGCAGGCCCGAGATGAGAATCGAGCTGCGCAGGTGGCGCACCATGACCACGACAACGATGATGGTCACCAGGATCTGTTGAAGCAGCGCGTCGCTGAGCGTGCCCAGGGTCTCGTGGATCAAACCCGCGCGGTCGTAGAAAGGTACGATCCTGACCTGGCTGATCGTTCCGTCAGGGAGTGTCCTTTGGGGCAAGCCGGGGGTAATCTCCTCGATCTTCGCCTTGACATTCTTGATCGCGGCCAGGGGATTCTCGCCGTAACGAACGACCACGACTCCGCCGACCGCCTCTGCGCCCGCCTTGTCGAGCACTCCCCGCCGCAGTCCCGGCCCCAACGTCACCTTGGCAACATTCCGTACGTAGATGGGAACGTTCTCATGGACCTTGACGACGGCGTCTTCAATATCCTCGAGCGTCTTCACGAACCCCAGCCCGCGAATGATGTATTCGACTCGGTTTACCTCGATCGTGCGGGCGCCCACATCGACGTTGGACATCTTCACGGCGACGAAGACCTCGTCGAGCGTCACGCCGTAGGCGCGCATCGCGTCAGGATCCACGTCGATCTGGTATTCCTTGACGAAACCGCCGACGGAAGCAACCTCGGAGACGCCTTTGGCTGAAAGTAATGCGTAGCGGACGTACCAGTCCTGGATGGTGCGGAGTTCGTTCAGATCCCAACCACCGGTCGGGTTTCCGTTCTTGTCTTGGCCTTCGAGAGTGTACCAGTAGACCTGCCCCAACGCCGTTGCATCGGGTCCCAGGGCCGGCTGCACGTCCTGGGGAAGCGTGCCCGCCGGCAAGCTGTTCAGCTTCTCCAGCACGCGAGAGCGAGACCAGTAGAACTCCACGTCCTCATCAAAGATGACGTAGATCAACGAGAAGCCGAACATAGAATAGCTGCGGATCGTCTTGACGCTGGGGATGCCCAACAGTGACACGGTCAGCGGATAACCGATCTGATCCTCGACGTCCTGCGGTGATCGGCCCATCCACTCGGTGAAGACGATCTGTTGGTTCTCGCCAATGTCGGGGATGGCATCGACCGGCATGGGATCGCGGGGCAGGCCGCCCAGCTCCCAGTCGAACGGTGCCGACATCAATCCCCAACCGATGGTGAGAATCATGAAGAGTACGACGATCAGCTTGTTCTCGAGGCAGAAGCGGATCGTTCGGTCGACCAGGGAAGGGTTTGACTGCAGGCCCGTAGGATTGCGATCACTCATCGCGCGCACCACCCTGATTGGCTTCCGCCCTACCCTCGCCGATGGTCTCCTTCAGAACACCGCAGCGGAACATAGCCGATCCAAAGTAGGGGTTTTCAGTCTGCGCCGCAGCTTGTAGCCAGTGGGCGCCGCGATTGTCGAAGGCCATGGAACAATGGAAACGATGAACCGGTTTCTTGCCGGTCCCAAACCGTTTGGCAACGATGATCATCGACTCTGAGAGCAACGCGAACGCCGCGCGGGCCTCCTTGATGTTGCCGGACTCGCTGATCTGGGTGGCGGTCTTCGCGACTCCCGCAGCCTCTTTCATCCAGCTATGGTGAGCGGGGCCGGTCAGCACGGTCATGTCCACACCCTGGAGCTGAAGGACAAGGTCCTTGGCTGCCGCTTGTGCATCCTTGTGCTGGTCGTGGCTGAGCGCCTGCTGCACTTTGAGATAGGCGGACACCACCGGATCCAGGGCCACGCCAAACGACGGGGGAACATGCAGTGTTCGCCCTTCCGCCGGGTCGCGGTCCGCTCCCGGCGGCGGTGGGACTCCTGCCTCGGCGGTCTCGTGCGGCGCGGCGGTTCCATGGTCGTGCCCTGAGAGCGATGCACCACCGTCCGGGCTCATCATGCTGGGTTCGGCCATGATCTGCATGGCGCTGTCGATCTTGAAGTTCCCGTTGACTACGACTCGTTCACCTTCCGCCAGCCCATCACGAACGATGTACTGGTTCCCGGCCCTTGGGCCCAGCGTGACCTCGCGACCTTGGTAGGTGCCGGGCTGGTCGGGGAGTTCAACATAGACCAAGGCCCGCTTCCCGGTGAGCAGCGGAGCCGATGCCGGGATGACGAGCGGCGCTTCGGCCTCGGTTGTAGCGACCGACACGAATCCCAGCGATTCTGTCCGCACCAGCGGCATGCCACAGCGATCACAGTCACTGGGCTCGTCTTGGACGACCTCCGGGTGCATCGGACACATCCACTTGCCGGCCAACTCGGCGTCCACGACCCGCCCCCCCGCAGCCACCTTGGAGCGTGCCGCAGCGCGGACGAACATCTCCGGCTTGAGCCGCCCATCGGCATTCTCGACGTTGACCCGTACTTTCACGGTGCGCGTGGCGGCATCCAGAACGGGGGCGATGAACGCGACCTTGCCGGTGAACGTCTCGCCCGGGTAAGCTTCGGTCTCGAACTCCACGTGCTGACCGTACCGCAGCCAGGCAAGATCCGACTCGTAGGCGTCCAGTTTGACCCAAACGTGCGAAAGGTCTGCAATCGTGTAGATGCGCGTACCGGTCTGCACGTACATGCCTTCCACGGCATTCTTGTCGATTACGATTCCACCCATCGGAGCATAGATGGTCATGTAGTCCGAAGCCGTTCCCCGAGCCTCGATTTCGGCGATCTGCTCGTCGGTCATGCCCCACAAGCGGAACTTATCTCGAATGTCCGCCAGCCACTCAGCGGCTCGTGCGTTGACGATAGAGTCTTGGCCGGTTTCAGTTGGCTTGGCTCTGGCTAGCGCCTCGAGCAACTCCGTCTGCGCCGTGGCAAGCTCCGGGCTGTACAGATAGACCAGGTGATCGCCCTTCCGGACGGGGACCCCAGTGTAATCCACGTACAACCGGTCAAGACGACCCGGTACCCAGGCGGTGAGGTGGCCCAGGCGGGTCTCGTCGTAGTCTATCTTGCCGACCATGCGAATCTCGGCCGACACGAACCTCCGTTCAACCGCGATCGTTTGGATCTCGGCCAGCTTCTGGGCTGATGCGGAGAGGGTGAGTGTGCGGGGCGCGGCGTCCCCGTCACCAGCTTCTTCGACGTCGACTTCGACCATTTCCATGCCGCAGATGGGGCACTGGCCCGGGTTGGGCATCGGCGGCACGCAGAACATCGAGCACGCGTACTTGGGTGCCTTCTTCGCTGTCGTGGTTGTCCTTGGTTTCGGACTCCCCTCCGTCCGAATCAAATCCATGCCACAGATAGGGCACTGCCCAGATGCGGGCAAACGGATTTGCGGATGCATCGAGCAGGTCCAAATCTCCTCTTCCGATTCTTGCTGCGCGTCCTGCACGGAGGTAGTGGGCTTGGCTGAGGGCGCTGGGCTCACGGCGCTCTTGAAAGCGTAGCCGAGTACGAACGTCACCAGGACGATCAATACCATCGGCGTCTTGGAGAGCAGCATCCGGGCGGTCTTGAATCCGGGCCTCATGGTCTATCAACCCCTAACTCAGCGTCTGACCGACGCGCAACCGCGTCCGAATCGGCGCCATCCCGTCCAGCAGCTTCCGCAGGCGAGTCGCCCGACGATGTGGACTCGCGCGGGATCGACCGACCGACAAGCCTCTCCAGTGCAGCCAACCGCTGAGCGCGGTTTGCGAGCGCACGCTCATAGGAGAGCTTGAAGTCGAGGAGCGACCGCTCCGCATCCACGAGATCCAGGAAGCTGGCGCTGCCGGCCCGGAACGAGGTCTCGGTGGACCGAATCGACTCCTGGGCCTTGGGGATGAGCGTGTCGCGATAGAGGCTGATCTTCCGTTCGGCATCCCGATGTTCGTAGAGCGTCCGTTGCACGGTGGAGATCAACGTATTCTCTTTCGCGCAACGCGCGCTGAGGGCTGCCAGATACCGCGCTCGGGCCTCCCGCTCACCGGCCGACAGCTTGCTGTACCAGATCGGAAGGTTCACCGAGAGCGATACCATCCAGACGTCCTTACTGGCGTCGTCCGCGCGGTCGCCTGGACTGAAGCTGCGGCCGATCGAATAGACGTCCAGCAGATCCCCTGTCCCGCTTCCGAGGCGCGACAGGCTTCGCAGCGCAGCCGGATTGGCTAGGCCTTGGGCACCCGGCCGGGACGGGGTCCCGATGTCGGTGTAGTCCACTCCAAAAGTGAGATCCGGAAAGTAGTCTTTCTTCGCCAGGGCAACGAGATGTCGGGCGCGCTCGATCTCATGATCGAGCGCCTTCAGTTGCGGACTGCTCTCTGCGAGCCAATGTAGAATGGTAGCAGTGTCCGCAGCCATTCTCTCGTCGAGCAGTGCCTTGGGCAGCGGAATCTGCGTGTCCGTCGGCCGGTTCAGGGCTGCGTTGAGTCTGGCAGCCTCCGGTACCAACAAGTCACGCAGGGAGTTGAGCCGGTCTTCGAGTCTGCCGAGCTCTACTTGGGCACGGATAACGTCCGGGTGGCCGGCGGCTGCGGTCTTGTACCGCGCCCGAGCCACGCTCTCGAGGTACTCGACGAGATCGAGATTCTCTTGAACGACGCCAATGGCCCGCCCGATGTAATAGTACTCGTAGTATGCGTCCTTCACTTCGAAGAAGAGTCGGAGCTTCTCGTCCTCGTACTGCTGCCGCGCCGCCCGCGCCGCTTCGGCGGCTACGTCGCCTCGGAGTCCCAGCTTCCCGAGCCAAGGAAAGGTCTGCGAGAGGCCAAACGCCTGTTGCATCGGGCCTACCCGGGTTTCGACCTCCTGGATGTAATTGCGGTAGGTGAAGCGCGGGTCCGGCAGGGCGCGAACCTGGGGCACGCGCTCGACAGCAGCCTTCCACCGGTTGAAGGCCGCCTCGATCCCGGGATTGTTGAAGGCGGCGTACGTCAGGTAGTCCATCAACGTAGCGTCCCCGTCCAGCACGGGAAGCTCCGGCTGGTCCAGGGGCGCATCCAGCCGCACGGTTGCCGACGGGATCCGGTCGCCGTTAGCTCTGATAGCTTGGCGGACGGACGCTGGCTTCTCCGGCGACGTGCACGCGCTGCCCAGCACCGACAGTAGCAGCATACAACTTGCTGCCAGGGAGCTGCGTGGCTTCAGAATCGCTTTGCAGCCAATGAGCATTGCCCCGAAAATCGCTACCGGGTTTTGAGAATGGGCGACACGTGTCTCCGCTCCGTGGTCGCGGGCCTCACGGTAACGGGTCCCCAGGTCACTGGCAAGGCCAAAGCGCGCCGGCCAACGACCAGGCATGAGGCCTGCTCGACTGTCACGATCCTGGTGAGAGGGCCCAGTGTCGCGTCCGCGACTCCCCCTCGTCAACCTTCGGCGGCGAGTTGGGCGATTACGTCGTCGGGGATGTCGAAGTTCGAGTACACCGACTGAACGTCGTCGTGGTCCTCCAGGGCTTCGACCAGACCGAGGACCTTACGGGCGCTGTCGAGATCCAGAGCGATGTTGTTCTCGGCGACCATGCTTAGATCGCTGGAATGGATGGCGATTTCGGCTTGGCGGATGGCGTCGCGGACGGCCTCGAACGCGGCGGGCGCGCAGGTGACCTCGTATATCTGCTCCGAGGTGGTCACATCGTCGGCGCCGCTCTCCACGGCGATTTCCATCAGGCGGTCTTCGTCGGCGCCCTCGCGGTTAACCACGATCACGCCCTTCTGGTGGAACATCCAGGCAACGCAGTTGGTGGCTCCGAGGTTGCCGTTCTTGCGCTCGAAAAGCTTCTTGATCTCCGGCGCGGTGCGGGCTCGGTTGTCGGTCAGGGCGTGGACCATAACGGCGACGCCGCTGGGGGCGTAGCCTTCGTAGACGATCTCCTCGTAGGAGACGCCCTCCACCTCCCCGGTGCCCTTCTTGATCGCCTTTTCGATGTTGTCCTTGGGCATGTTGGCGCCGCGGGCTTTGTCGATCGAGAGGCGCAGGCGGGGGTTGGCGTCCGGATCTCCTCCACCGGCTTTGGCGGCGACGGTGATGTCACGCGACATCTTGCTCCAGGCCTTCCCGCGCTTGGCATCGGTGGCGGCCTTCTTGTGCTTGATCGTGGACCATTTGGAGTGTCCTGACATCCGCGTAGCTCCTTCGCTGCAAGCAGAACCGCCTTACCCCTCAAACCCCGCCCGGTTTGTCGGCCTCGGGGCCCGGCACGTCTTCTGCCCGGTTCAGTTCGTCCCCACCCGCAGCCACCGGGGGAGGCTGTCCCGCTTCGCCGGCGGCCCGTTTCAAAGCGGCGGTCTCGACCACCCGACGGTAGGTGGCGTCCTCGCGCTCCGCGAGCCGCAACGTAGCCAGTTCCACGGCCTTCGTCCAATGGCGGACGGCTTCGTCGGATTCTCCGGCGCGCCAGCAGGCATCTCCCAGATGATTGTAAATCACCGGATCTTCGAGCGTATCGGGCGTTCCGGATGCCCGAAGCAGCCAATGCCGAGCTTCAGCGTACCGCCCTCGACGATAGAGAACCCACCCGAGGCTGTCCAGAAACGCGGCGTTCAGCGGTTCCTGGGAAACGGCGAATCGAACCATGCGCTCCGCCTCGTCCAACCGAAGCCCCAGGTCGGCGAGGGTATATCCCAAGTCGTTGTTGACCCCCGCGTCTCGCGGGTGGAGCGCATAGGCCAAGTCCAGGCTTTCGACAGCCTCAGCGGAGCGGTCACGCTGCTGGTACACGGCAGACAGGAGGTTCAGATAAACGAACTTCTCGGAAGAGGAATCAGCCTGATCCAGCCAGCGGCTTAACCTTGCCTGCGCCGTGTCAAGCCGCCCGGCGCTAAGCAAGGCGCCGATTAGCATCCGACTCAGATCCTGCCGACGCATCAGCTCATCCGTAGATCCCATCCGGCGGGAGGTGTCCTCCTCCGCCAGGAGTTGACTCGCCAGCGCTGCCGCCTCCTCGTACCGCTCAGCCTGGGCCAGAATCGCCAGCTTCGCACTGTAGTACGGGTACCCCGGCTGGGCACCGGTCATCAAGCTATCGAGAACCTCGAGAGCATCACGGGGACGCCCGGCATCGGCGAGGACGCTGACCAGGACGAGTTGCAGGTTCTCATTCTGTGGATCGCGCTCAACCGCTTCGAGGGCGATCTGCAAAGCCGTCTCATGGCGCCCAGCCGCCAAGAGGGCTCCACGGTAAGCCCCCCTGGCCCAGCCATCGTCCGGCTCGGCGGAATACCACTCACGGGCAAAGTCGAGCGCCGCTTGGCTTTGGCCGGCAGCCAGCTGCGCGTCGACCAACCGCTTACGAAGATGCGGGTCGTCCGGCTTGGTCACGAGCCACCGCCTGATCGTGGCGATCTCCCCCGCGGAATCTCCGCCCAAACGCAAAGCCTGGAGCAGATTCTCGCGCAGATCGCGCAAGATCCGGTCTTCCGGCTGGTTGCGCTCGAGGTAGGCGGAGAGCGTCTCCGCCGCCCCGAGGTAGTCTTGCTCGATGAGCAGGATTCTGGCCAGGCTCTTGATCCACCCCAACCGGTTGGGATGGCGCTCGAGCAGAGAGCGCATCTCGGTAGCGGCTTGGGCGAAGCGCAGTTGTCGGCGATGCAGCCAGATGTTCAGTTCACGGGCCTCGAGGTAGTCCGGGTCGAGTTCGAGAGCGTGGGCCAGGGTACTCTCTGCGCCTTCCAGATCACCCTCGGTGACGTCCAGGTAGGCCAGAAGCGATATCGACTCCGCGTCCGGCCCGCCATCCACCTGCGCATCGGTGAGCAGCTCACGGCAACCTGCGACGTCCAGGTCGCCACGGCGCATTCCGATCCGGACAGTACACCGGGCGATGCAATTCGGTGAACCCGCCAGTTTTCGCAGGGTCATCACCTGCTCTTCCGCGGCGTCAACCAAGCCGGATTCCAGTAGTAGACTCACCAGAGCTTCGCGGGCTCCAGTGTGCAGAGGGTCAACCTCCAGAAGAGCCTCATACTGACGCTGAGCACGCAGCGGACGATCCGTCCGCTCATATGCGCGGGCCAGGGCGAGCATGGACCGCGTATCCGCACGGTTCAGGCGGATCGCGGTCTGATAGTGGGCCGCCGCCGTATCATCGTCGTCCAGGCCCGCATGGGCTTCGCCCAGCGCCCACTCCAGACTAGCTAAGCCTCGATCGAAAGGCTCGACCAGTTCGACGACCTCGCGCCATCGATAGTCACCCAGCAAGTGCTCCGCCAACGCCAGCCGCGCGGGGGCAAAGCCCGGACTCGTGTCCAACACCTCTCCAAGCAACACCGCACCCTCAGCATCACGCCCCGTGCGCAGGGCAAGCCCGCCCAGCAAGTACCGCTCTTCCAGTGTGCTCGGGCGAAACCCGGGGAAGACCGCATCCACAGTCGCCGTCTGCTGCGACAGGGTCTCCAGCAAGCTGAGGGCAGCCGGATACTCCTGGCGGCTTCTCGCCAGAATGCGCGCAGCTACCTGGAGGGCTTCGAGGCCGCGACCGCCGTCACGATAGGCGTGGCATAAGCGCCAAGCCACATCAGTCGCCTGCGGGTGTGCGGACACGTACTCGGTCAGAGCATCCTCGGCGCGACGATGTTCCCCGAAGCGACGGAGTAGATCGACGTAGACCAGCAGCCACTTCCGATCATCCGGGTGAGCACGGACCAGCGCTGCGGCATCTTCGAGTACCGCCCGCGGACGCCCCATGCCCTCGCGGACGCGGCTGAGCACGGCGACCACCTCACCCGCGTCGGACGGAGACTGATCCGCCACCTGCTTGCATTGGGCAAGGGCCAACTCATACCGCCCCGCCGCCGCAAGCAGCTCCGCATAGCGCAACCGGGTGGCTAAGTCCGGCGATCCGCGGGCGATGACCACGCTGAGCGCGTCGGCGGCTTGTCCATACTGCCCCAGACGTTCGTGGATCCGAGAGGTTTCCAGGGCGGCAGAGCCCTGGTTCAACCGCAGCAGGGTGGCTAGCTCCTCCGGTTCCACCGCGGCAGTTTCGCCAACCGCGGATGCTCCCTCCGGGGTGCTCGCCCGCAGCACTGCCACCTGCTCCTCGAACGCACCATAGGCGTACAGGGCCGCGGTCAGATAGCCCTCTGCCTCCAGGGCGCGGGCCAGGAACAGCTCGGTCAGCACGCCGAATCCACGCACGGACTGCGATCCGCGGGAGCACGCCCGGCCGGCCCGAAAGTGGTCTACGGCTTGGCGAAGATCGCCTTCGTCATACGCCAAGCGTCCGAGGATGTAGTGTGAGGGCAGGTCGTCCGGGTTGAGGCGGACAGCCTCAGCAGCATGAGAGCGGGCGCGGGCGATGTGCCCGGCACCGTACGCGGCACGGGCCAACGCTTCGTGGATCTCAGAAGCACCCGGGTCCGAGCGCAGCCCCTTCTCCAACGTCCGGATCGCCTCGGTGTAACGCTGAGCCGCCACCAGCGGTTCGGCAACTTGGAGATGCCGTTCACCCCGTGACGAGAGCGGCGTACGTTGCAGGGCGAGCTCACCATCATCAGGGGAGTCTTCGCCCGGGGGCGCCGCGACGAGCTCAGGTTTCGCCACTGCCTCCTCAAAGGTCATGAATGCCCGGGCCGGGTCGTAGTCCGGCAAGGACGACTGCAGGGCGGTTGGTGAGGGTGATCGGCTGGCGCCAGCCTCTGCAATCCGGGATCCGCTGTCGAAAACCACACATCCCCAGGTCGACACGATCGGTATCAGCAACACGCAGGGCATGATAATCTGCCGCAAACGTGGGCGAGAGCGCGGGCGAGGACCATGCGTGGTTCGGCGAAGCTCTCTCGCATTGAGGACAAGGTAAGTGGGGAAGACGCGGTCCTGGAGCGCTTGCCCAGCCCCGTGAAGCTCCGCACTGGCGATCCCGTCGCGCATCATCGTTGCCGCACCGATTAGCCCTTTCGTGTCGCCTTCCTCTGTGTCCTGGCCTTCGGCGAAGCGGTGGATGCCTTCTTCTTACTCTGTCGTTGCGAAGTCTTGCCAGCCCTCTTCGCCGGCGTCTTGGCGGTCTTACTCGCGGCCTTGCTCGCAGTCTTCTTCCGAACCGGCGTCGTGGTCTTGGATGATCCGGCGCTCCGGCGCATGGCGAATTCCGTCATGGTCAGGCAGAAAACCTTCGCCTCTGCCGGAGTGATATGGCGATCCAGGAAGGACTGGACCTCCGCCACGGTAGCGCCGGGGTCCACGAGTTCCTCTCGGCGCAAGGCTGCCAGCAACCGCGAGTTGACCGGAACCGCGTGCCCGCCCAAGCTCCACAACATGACCGAGGCTACGTGATAGGGTTCGACGCCTCCAAGTTCCTCGAGCCACCGCTTGGCATCACGCTTACCCATGGATCGAAGCAGATCCAGGTTCACCGTGTTGGTCCGGCTGAACACGGAGTTGAGCACTGTGCAAAGGCGCGTCGCGCACGCGTGTTGATTGGGAACGTGTGGTCCGATGGCTTCGGCGACCTCGCGTGGCGAGGAAACGCGTATTTCGTTGGCGTCCACCGTGGAGGTCGTCAGTTTGTCCAGCGCCCTGTTCGCGTTGGACAGCGACGTCTCATCGCCGAGCACGGCAAGGAACAGGCAAGAGAGCGGGTCCTCCGTGTGGTCAACCCCCACAGGACCACCGCGCTTCTTGACCTGGGCATAGAAGCGCTGGACACGCTGGGCGTAGGCTGTCCCACGCTTCATTCGGAGCCTCCGTCTGAGTCGGGATCCTCCGCGGTATCGTCTCCGGCCCCATCCGCCTGCATAGACTCCTCGATGATCTGCACAGTCCGCATCGCTCCCTTGACCGACTGGTCCGCCAGGAAGCGCACCTCCGGACAGTGACGAGCCTGGATCCGCTTAGTGATCAACCGTTGAATGAAGCCCGTGGCGTGGTCGAGGGCCCGCAAGGTCTTGCGTTCGTCCGCCTCGGATCCCATGACGCTGATATAGACCTTGGCGATCTGGAGATCGCCGGACACGTCCACCCGGGTAATGCTGGCCAGGGGTGAGATGCGCGGATCGCTGAGGCGTTGGGTGATCGCCTCGCCGACGATGTTGCGCACCTGACTGGCCATTTTGGCTGCTCTGCGCGAAGGCATCGGTGTGCTGGGCTCCCTTGGCTATACGAGCGACTTATCGTAGTCCAGCAGGCTTAGACTGCGCTGCCGGCGAGCGAGGTCCACGATCTTGTCCAGGCAACTGTGCACGTGAACCGGGTCATTGGCCACCATCGCCACGGCGAGGGCTGCCCGCTGCCACGAGTCCAGATGGTCCACTTCGGCTACCGAGACGTTATGCCGCGCCGCCAACCGATCCTTGAAGCTCCTGAGCAGACGCCGCTTGTCCTTCAGGGAACGCGCCTCGTAGATCGCAAAGTCCATCCGCAACACGCCGACCGTCATCAGATCCGCACAACCCAAACACGCGATCCGTCTGTCCCCGCGCCGCCGACTCAGGGGACGAAGTCGGGCGCGACAGACCGACCTATTCCGGCAACCACTCCCAATCCATCTTCCCGTCCTGGCTCAGGAAGAACAATCGATAACGCCCCCCACGCGTCGATCCCGGCCCCCGCTTCACGAGATAGGGAATCATTCCGATCCATTCCAACGCCTGGACCACCATGGGTTGATCCTCCTCCGGAACTCGGCACTGCGTGAGCATCTGGCGCTGGTGCTCAACGTCGAAGTTAAACGTCTTCCGCTCCGGAAGGTGCTCGAGCAGCTCGGAGAGGTTCGCTGCACGCGGCAGAAACAGGGCGGTTTCCTCCGCCCAGTCAGCCTGCAGGACTTCCACGGAATACCAACGAACGACGTAGCGTATCCGCCCCAACCGCTCGATGCTGACGCGCACGGCCCGGTCCGGTATGAAGTAGCCTTTCAGGACTTCCCCAATCTCCTTCTCGGCCAGGTCCGGATCGTCCAGGAGATCCAACACCTCCTGGCTGTAACCAGGTAGACCCATCAGATCCTCGTTGTACAGCTCCAGGGCCACCGCCACCTCGTACTCGCCTGCTCTGGCGTTCGAGATCATCTGCCCGGCTCGCTTGGGATTTGCGCATGCCGCGAAGATGGAACTATCCGAGCGTTCTCCGACTTTGCGATAGTACACTTCGGCTCCGCGCGGTACGGAATCGGCGAAGATGCCCGATCGGTCCGGAGGCAACTCCGGCCGCAGACGCCCGTACCTGGTCCGCTTCTGCTTCCCCTGCGTCTGGGCGGATGCCCCGTCGCTCTCATTGTCGTTCGAATCCTCGGACGCGGTGGAGCCCCCACTACCGCCCGAACTGAACATCGCGGGCAGTTGCTTGGCTCCGTACTTGAAGGCGATGATGAGCACGGAGATAATGATCGCCGCGTAGCACATCTTCAAGGCTACGGCGAAGGGGTTGAAGTCACTCCGGGAGCGCACCTCGGTGGGCGCTCTCCCACCACCAGCCTTCTTGGGGCGAGCGCGGCGCGGCGACTCGAACTCCCCGGTTCGCTCGACTTCGTTCAGCAGGAAGTCCAGTTGGTCTTCCCGCTCGTCAGGAACGCGCGCCTCCTGCCCGCAATACGAACAACGCACGACCTTACCGGCGTCTTCATCGCGCACTCGTATGGTATGCCCGCATTCTCCCTTGAATTCGATCATGGTGTCCTCAGCCGCAGGTATTAGGGACCTTTGAGCTTGCGCGGCACCTTCACTATCTCGTAGCTCTCGACGATGTCCCCCGGCTTGACGTCCTCGAAGCTCTCCAGACGTATTCCGCACTCCATCCCCGCACGTACCTCGCGCACGTCATCCTTGAACCGGCGCAGAGAAGACAACTTGCAGTCGTCACGAATCACCACGCCGTCGCGGATCAGCCGCGCAAAGTGGTTACGGTTGACCACCCCGTCGGTAACGTAGCCTCCAGCCACCATTCCGACCTTGGTGATGCGAAAGGTGTCGCGCACCTCAACAGTGGCGCGCTGTTCGATACGCTTCTCCGGCTCTAGCAGTCCTTCCATTGCCCGTCTGATGTCGTCGGTGACTTCATAGATGACCTTGTAGCGCCGAACATCGACCCCTTTCTCCTCCGCCAGATGGCGCGCCCCCAGGCTGGGCACCACCCGGAATCCGATGATAATCCCGTCGCACGCGTCCGCCAGCAGCACATCGCCGTCGGTAATGCCTCCAACCCCAATATGCCGAATACTCAGCGAAACCTCGTCCGAGGGAATCTCCTCCAATACTTTGCGCAGAGCAATCGAAGAGCCGGACACATCCGTCTTGATGATCAGGTTCAACTCTGGAACACTGCCCGCCGCACGCTGCTTAAACAGATCGTCCAGGGTGCGGGCCTTCGTACTCGCCGCGCGGCCCTTCACGACACGACGCTGTTTCGTGTCGCTGGCGATCTGCCCGGCACGCTGCAGGCTGTCCACCTTGAACATCTTGTCTCCGGCTTCCGGTACGTCGTCCAGGCCCCACACCTCGACCGGGATTGACGGCGTCGCCTGCTTGATGCGTCGACCGGAGTCGTCCACCAGAGCACGCACCTTGCCAAACGCACCTCCGCAGACCACCCCGGCACCGACCCGTAGCGTGCCTTCCTGGACCAACACGGTGGCCACCGGTCCGACACCCTCCTTGGTCTGGGCCTCGATCACGGTCCCTGTAGCGGGAACGGTCGGGTCCGCCTTGAGTTCAAGGACCTCCGCTAGAGCGGCAAGATGCTGCACCAGTTCCTCGACTCCATCGCCGGTCACCGCCGAGGTCTTGATCACGTCGATCTCGCCACCCCACTGCGACGGGTTCAGCTCGTGGGCAGCCAGTTGTCCGAGGATCATGTTCTCGTTCGCGTCACCCAGATCGGACTTGTTCAAGGCCACCACGATCGAGACTTCTGCCGCCTTAGCATGATTGATCGCTTCGACCGTCTGGGCCATCACGCCGTCATCCGCGGCAACGACCAGCACGACTATATCAGTCATCTGCGCGCCGCGGGCACGCATGGCGGTGAACGCCGCATGCCCCGGAGTGTCCAGGAAGGTGACCGCCGAGCCCTCACGCACCAAGTGGTACGATCCCAGATGCTGCGTGATCCCGCCGTCCTCTTCCCCGACAACGCCCGTACGCCGGATCGCATCCAGCAGGCTGGTCTTGCCATGGTCCACATGCCCCAGCATGGTGATCACCGGTGGGCGCGGCTGGAGGCTCGTGCGCTCGTGGGCGGCAAACTCATCCATCAGAACGTGTAGCGAAGTCTTGGCTTCCTTGACGGAGAGCTCGATGCCGAAATCCAGAGCGACCAGCTCCGCCACCTCTTTCGTCAAGGTGCTGTTGATATTCGGAAGCATGTCGTGCTCACGACGGAACACACCCGCCAGGCGCACAAAGGGAACCCCGATCGCCTTGCAGAACTCACGAACCATGATCGGCTCGGAGACCTCCGCCTTGGTGATCGGCCCCATCGCTCCGCCACCGTGGCCGCCTCCAGGAGACTTGGCTTCGAGGCGATGGGACTGGATGCGCCGACCGGTCGCCCCGGAAAGACGCTCCTTGAGCTCAGCCATGTCCCGGTCGCGCCACTCCTGAGACCGGCCGCCAGCCTCTGATCCGCGCTGCCCAGGCCGGCGACGGGCACCGGCCCCGCGAGTTTCCGGAGCACGACCGCGACCTCTCCGGCGTCCCGCGCCCTCCTGCGGGGGAGGGCCGGTCGGACTGGGCATCTCCGCGGCGGGCCGGCGACGCGGGCTACTGGTCCTATGCGGTCGAAACGCGACGTCCGCCTCGACCGGTTCGTAGCGCACAACCCGCGGCCCGGCCAACTTGGCGGGGGCGGGCACATTCTGCGGCCCCGCCGGCTGAACCGCTTCAGCCGGTTCGTCCGGTTCGTCCGGTTCGTCCGCGGGGGCGGGAGTCGGCGTCTCGTCAACCGGTGGCACCGCCGCCGCCTTCTCGCTCTCCTCCTGCGCGGCAGGAACTTCCGCCGGGGGAGCCTCCGCAGCCGGTTCGCTAACCGCCAAAGCAGGCTCGTCCGGGGTAACCGCCGGGGGTACGCCCCCGTCCTCCACCGGCGCTTCCGCGACGGCAGTTGTGGCCTCGTCCCCTGCCGCAACTTCGTCGGGCACCGGCGCGGGGGGCATCCCTTCCGAAGCCTCCTCTTCGACTGTCGATTCGGGAGGAGTTTCTGTCGAAGGCGGAACCGTTTCCGGGATCGGAGCTGGCTGGCGACGTTTCCTCCGGATGCGCACCTTCGTCAGGTCAACGCGCGCAGTGGTCTCGATCGCCCCAAGGTGCTCGCCTTCACTGAACCACTCGCGAACCGTGGCTTCTAGGCCGGCACTGAGCGTGCTCATGTGGTTCTTGATTTCCAGACCCTCAGCCCGACACTTTTCGATGACCACCTTGCTGGAAACGTTCAACTGCTTGGCCAGCGTGTGAACGCGCAATCGATCAGACAAACGCGACCTCCCTTGCCGATGCATGGCCGGGGTGATGTCCCCCGTCCCCGGCGTCATTCGCCCCAAGTTCCTGTCTCGAGCACTCCCGAATCTCCAGGCATTCCGGCCGAGGCGCCAGAACTCCAAGCCCGTACCTCACCCCGCTGCCGACTCTACGACTCGCTGGCGGGCTGATCCTTGTCGGATGCGCTTTCGCCGGTCTCCGGCGCCACCGATGCGGTTTCATTGGACACCGCCGACTCGTCAGCCGGTTCCGCGACTTCCGTCGACTCAGCAGACCACGGGCTCGCGGGGGACGCGCCCGCATCGTCAGTACCGACGGTGGCGGTCTCTTCATGGACCACGACGGCCTCGAGGGCCACCGTTGTTGCTACCGGCTCGACGGCGATCCCCGAAGCTCCCCCCGCGTCAGCCTCCGAACCGGCAGACTCACCGCCGGCGGGCTCACCACCGTCCGGATCACCTTCGCCCGTCTCTCCGTCCGTCGTCTCGCCCGCTGCCTCCTCCGCAGCCGCAGCTTCTGCGGCAGCCTCCGCCGCAGCGACCTTGGCGGCGGCAGCTTCCGCCGCCAACCGCTTGGCCTCCTCCGCAGCCACTGCCACAATCTCGCCACCCACGTCCTCGGAGACCTCGAGATGCTGAACCAGAGGCTCGACCCCGACCTCCTCGACGTCGCCCAGGGAAATCATGCCCATCGCCAGCAGCTTGTCGAGCAGGACGTCGTCGACCCCGTCAATCTTCTTGAACGCCTTCTCCATCTCGTCCAGACCCCTGCTATATTCCGCCGGGGTAAGGATATCGAGATCCCAGCCGGTCAGCCGGGCAGCCAGGCGAACGTTTTGCCCGCGTTTTCCGATGGCCAGCGACAACTGATCCTCCGCCACAACGACGGTCGCCCGGCCCAGTTCGAAACACAGGGCGGTCTCCTGAATCTCCGCCGGTTTGAGCGAATTGGAGATGAGAATCTGCGACGATTCGTTCCAGCGGACGATATCGATTTTCTCGCCGCCCAGTTCATCCACGATATTACGAATCCGACTTCCGCGAACCCCGACGCACGCCCCCACCGCGTCCACCTTCATGTCCATGGAGGTCACCGCCACCTTGGTGCGGTACCCCGCCTCTCGGGCCAGCGCCCGAATCTCGATGGTGCGCTCGCCGACCTCGGGCACCTCCAGCTCGAACAACCGCCGGATGTAGTCCGGATGCGTGCGGGTCAGCACGATCTTGACTTGATGCGGCGCCTCGCGGACGTCCAGAATCATGGCCCGAATCCGCTCGCCGGGATGATGCGACTCCCCGGGGATCTGCTCACTACGCGGTAGAATACCCTCGGCGCGCCCCAGGTTGACGATCAGGCTCCCTCCCTCGAAACGTGAGACCGTGCCCGACACAATCGTGCCGACGCGCTCGGAATACTCATCGAAGATGCTGCCGCGCTCGGCTTCGCGGATCTTCTGGATCATCACCTGCTTCGCAGTCTGGGCGGCTATGCGTCCCAGCATACGCATGTCCACCTCAACGCCGTCAGCCTGCGCAGTGATCGTTCCGCTCACCCGATCGATGGACACGACCACGTCCTCGGCCTCGGTGTCCGCCTTGCGCACGGCCGACATCATCGCCGCTTCCAGGTCGCAGAAGACCATCTCCTTGTCGATATTCTTGTCCCGGCAGATCGCATCCACGATCCGCAGGAGTTCCGTGCTGTTGATCATCGTCGCATGTTCCTGTTCCTTCGCGTCATCCGAGCGACCGTCGCGCCCGCCACACTCGGCGTCATCCCTGCGCCTCTGTCTTCCACCTCACCGCCCCCTCCACCAAACAAAAAGTGGGCCACGTTCCGCGAGAACCCACCGACAACACGCCCCCGAGATGGCCAAGTCGGTCTTAGCGCATCGCCGCCACTCCTCTGCCGCCCTCAGCCGCAACGCTCGGCGCCGCGCCCCCGATACCTCGATGCTCAGTTTGCACCGCTCAATGCCCCCGAGCTGGCAAGACCGACGTTTACGCCCGTCTCCCCCGGCTCGAAAAGATGCAAACGGGCCGTATCGACACACACCCGCAGCTCGGCGTCCTCCCCTACCTCAACGTCCGCGGGAACCCGGGCTACCATCTGGATGTCGGCGCCAGCCTCCAGGTAGACGTCCTGGTCCGCTCCCAGGGGCTCGATCACCCGACAATGCATGGGCAAGAACCCGTCGCCGGTGTCGCCATTGCCAAAGGAAAGTCCCTCCGGACGAATCCCCAGGACGTATTCGCCATTCGGAATCGGCCCAAGCCGTTCCGGAAGTCGGATCCGTCCGATGCCCACGTCGAGAAACCGCGACTCACCCTCCACCACCAGCTTCCCCGGAAGGAAGTTCATCGGCGGCGTTCCCACGAAGCCGGCCACAAAGCGGTCGACCGGCCGGCCGTAAACCTCCAGCGGCGGAGCGTACTGACGGACCACGCCCCTGTGCATGACCGCGATACGATCTCCCAAGGTCATCGCCTCTTCCTGATCGTGGGTCACGTACACCGTGGTCGTCTGCAACTGCCGGTGCAGCTTCTTCAGCTCCGCACGCATCGAAACTCGAAGCCTGGCGTCCAGGTTCGAGAGCGGCTCGTCAAAGAGAAACGCCTGCGGGTTGCGTACGATCGCACGCCCCACCGCCACACGTTGACGCTCTCCCCCGGAGAGCTCCTTCGGCTTGCGATTCAGCAGATGCTCGATTCCGAGCATCCGGCCGACCTCGCGCACCTTCGTATCGATCTCCCGCTTGGGCACCCGTCGCATCTTCAGCCCGAAAGCCATGTTCTTGAACACGTTCATGTGCGGGTACAAAGCGTAGTTCTGAAACACCATCGCTATGTCGCGGTCCTTGGGAGCCACGTCATTCACCGTGCGCTCGCCGATGCGCAGATTGCCCTCGGTGACCTCCTCGAGGCCGGCGATCATCCGCAACGTCGTGCTCTTGCCGCAACCGGACGGCCCCACCAGGACCACGAATTCCTTATCGCGGATCTCCAGGCTGACGTCATCGACCGCCTTCACCTGGCCGCGTTCGCCCCGGTAGACCTTGGTCACTTGGTCAAGCTGGACCGATGCCATAAGCGCATACCTCCTCCGTTTCGGGTCCGCGCATCCGAGCACAGGCCCGCCCCGGGAGTCGGCCACCAGTATATGGGACACCCCGCCCCTGTCAAACCGCGACCCCGCTCGCGCGCCGCCGGACGAAGCCAAGACACTGCGGGGGTTGGCTGACCCTCCATCAGGCGATAGAGTGGGCGCCCGCGCGCCATACGTCGTAGCCTGGCGCATCAAGCCAAGTTCCAGCGGTCACCGACACGGAGGTTTCCATCCATGAGTTCGTCAAACCAAACTGGAGTTAGTTGGGGGCTACTGCTTGTAACACTATTCGTACCAATAGGTTGCGCAGGATGCTCGGCACTGGGTCCGACCACCGGCTCGGAGGACCGCAGCGACGCCCCCGAGCCCGCCGCCTCCGCTGAGGAGCCGCCCAGCCTTGACAGCATTCGCATCGAGTTCCGCAATCTCAGCAGCAACGCGGTGGACACCCAGTTCTATGTAGCCAGTGAACCGGTCGCCGCCCTGCCCGACGGGTTGCTCATTCCAGAGAATCTGGTCCAGGCGGGCATCGGGGTTGGCGGAACGGGAATACTCGGTCCGCTCACCACTGACGAAGTGGACGTAACGTGCGCGGAGCAGGTGGTGGTGGGGACCGGCGGAGGAGAGTTCCTCGATGCGAATCTGGGTACCGTGCTCGGCCAAGGTCCGGTGCGCTTCATGCAGTCGGACTTCCAGTTCGACTGCGGCGCCGAGCTGGTGTTCGAGTATACCCAAACAGATGGCGGATTCTCGGTTACTGTATTCCAGGACCATTGATATGCTGCCCCACAGACCTACCGCCAAGTCAGGTCCGCTTCCTGACGAGCGCGGCTCGGGTAACCCGCAGAAACACGGGTGAGCTGTGAACAACGCGCTGGGCCATTGCAGGATCTACCAACGCTCGCTGCCGGCGGCGCTGGCCATCGTGCTTGCGGGGACAGCGGCGGCGGCCCAGCCTGAGGCAGACCCCCCGGAGCTGGCGCAGCGGGTCACCGAGTTCTTCCGCGCCGGAGATACCGCCGACCGCTCCACCCTGCTCCGCGAGATTCTCCGCGATCCTCAGGCTGATCTCGCGACCATCTCCGATCTCGTGAAGCAAGCCCAACTCTGGGAAGCGGTACCGGCTGGGTTGCACACTCTGGAGGCGGAGTACGGAGACGGCTTGCGTACCCGCGCTCGCGTTCGCGTGCCCCAGGGGTACGACGCCACCCGGCGATACCCGCTCATCCTGGGCCTGCACGGAATGGGGCAATCCGCGAGCGAGTTCATCCACTACCTGGAGCAGATCGTCGGGCCCGCGATCGAAGACTTCGTGGTAGCCGCCCCCCAAGACTACTGCGGCGTCTGGTTTCTGGTCACTCAGGATGAGGCTGAAGAGCCCGTGGCCGTACTCCAGACCCTCCGCCGGCGCTTCCACCTGGATACCGACCGGGTGTACGTAGTGGGGTACTCCATGGGTGGCCACGGGGCGGTCATGAGCGCGGTGCTCTACACCGACTGGTTCGCCTCCGCCGTCGCCCTGGCAGGGACCTACACGACCCCCAACACCCCCGAGACTATGGCGTCACTGCTGCCCAATCTAACCGACTTCCCGATGCTCCTGGTCTGGGGCGCGCAGGACGCGCGCGATCGTCTCCGGAGGGAGACCCCGGACGGTGGTATCGCGGGGCTGAACCGCAAGTTGAGGGTCGAGTTCCCCAAGTTCGGCGTCGAACGGGGTGAGTTCATCGAACTAACGGGGGAGGGTCATCACGACGTGGTCCCACCGCGGGAGCGTTTCCTGGAGTATCTCCGGATGCAGCGCAGCCCAGACCCTGCCACAATCGCCCATCGGTTCCGTTTCCCAGCCCAGGGACGACGCGGCTGGCTGCGCCAGACGCGCTTCGCAGGTGAGCCCTGGGAGGGACAAATGGTGGTGCGCGTCCCACCGGGCGGCGACGTCCACGCATACGCCCGGTCGGCGGTGCAGCGCAAGTTGGCTTTGCTTGAGGGGGCCATCGAGGGGCAGACTATCCGGGTGCGCATGTTGCGGACCCGGGAGGCTGAGATACGACTCCACGGCGCATTGCTCGACCTGGATCAGCCGATCACCGTCTACCGCGACCGCAAGATCGTGTTCAAGGGGGTTGTTCAACCGAAGGTGTCCACCCTGCTCACCGAAGCCCGGGCTGATTGGGAGTTTCAGCACCCCCCGAGCGTCCGTTTAGTAGTACCGTGGCGGGGTAAGGCCGGACAGGAGTAAGATACGGCGGTGCGTGACGGAATGGGCATCGCAGGCGCGAGGGTGCGGTTGCGCTGGAGGATCGACTAAGGAGTTCGGAACGATGCGCCTGTCCTACCGGCTGTCCCGAGGCGTGGTGTTTTTCACGATGCAGGTCTGCTGCCGCCTGCGGGCGTTCGGTCTGCACCACGTTCCGCCGACGGGTCCCGTGCTGCTCACCGCCAATCACCAGAGCTTCCTCGATCCCATGCTGGTGGCGTGCGCCGTTCCGCGCGAGTGCCACTTCATGGCCCGAGATACCCTCTTCGTCCACCCCTACTTCGGACACCTTATTCGGTTCTTCAACGCGTTCCCCATCAAGCGGGGCACGGCGGACCTTACCGGGGTGAAGGAAACGCTGCGTCGGTTGAAGTCCGGCGGCGTCGTGTTGACCTTCCCGGAGGGCACGCGCACGCAGGACGGGCGGATCCGCCCGTTTCTCTCGGGGGTGATCACCATCGCGCGGAAGGCCCGGGCGCCACTGGTGCCCTGCGCGGTGGAAGGAGCGTTCGACGCCTGGCCTCGTGGTCTCCGTTTTCCCCGTCCGGCGCCCATTTGGGTGGCTTACGGTCCACCGCTGGCGTTCGAGGAGATCGGGCGCCTGGGCGCCGCGGAAGCATCGGCGGAGATCACCCGCCGTGTGCGGACGTTGCACAACGATCTCCGAAGACGCATCGGTCGGACGCCGTTCGAGTATGGTCCGGACGTGGAGAGCGGTGCCCCTGCCTGATACGAATCGTCGTTATTGGCTGCCGATCGGGTTATCGAGAATGGAGGATGAGGTGCGCACTCCCCTCCCTCCCAGGGAGGGTTTGGGGAAGGGTCAAGAGGCCCCAAACCTGCCCTCTCACCCTACCCTCTCCCCCATGCACCGGCGTTCACGCAGGGGGCATCTGGAGGTAGGCCAACAGCTCACGATTGCCGGCGCGACCGCGGAGGGGGCTTTCCACCGTACCCGCCACGCGGAATCCCACGCGCTCAATCGCGTCCAGTACTTCCGCTACAACTGCGGCGAACTCGCCCTCGGGCAGGACACCGCCGACCAGGCGGTCCGGTCCGGCTTCGTAGTGTGGTTTGACCAGGGAGATGATCGCTCCGTCCGGCTGGAGCATGTGGCGGGCACTTTCCAGGATGAGGTGCTGGCGGGTCCAGCCGACGTCGATAGTCACCAGGAATGCCTGCTCCGGCGCCTGAAAATGCAGGGCGTTGGTTCGCTCGTGGACAACGACCCGCGGATCGCGCCGCAGTTTCCACGCCAGCGTCCCATAGCAAGTATCCACGGAATGTACGCGGGCGGCGTTGCGTTGGAGAAGGCAATCCACGAAACCGCCGACGTGGCTGCCCAGGTCGATGCAGACCTGCCCGTCCACCTCCAACTCGAAGGCGTCCAGTGCCGCGGCGAGCTTCTCTCCGCCGCGCGACACAAACGTCCTGCTCGACGCCCGCTCATCCATCAGCCCCGCTCCGCACCGCGCATACACAACGGGTGACATCTCGTGTCATCGAGACGTCACCCGCAAACATATGCCCCGCTTGTCCATCCGCCGACCGGCGTGCTCAGGACTCGGCAGCGCCGAGCTTGTTGAGCCGCTTGGCCAACCGGGACTTGCGCCGCGAGGCTACGTTCCGATGAATCGTGCCCTTGGCGGCGGTTTGGTCGAGCAGCTTGGTCACCGAGACCAGCGCCGCCGTCGCATCGTCTACCTTGCGATCATGGATCGCGGTGTTGAACTTGCGCACTTCCGTCTTCAACCGCTGCTTCCGCGCGTGATTGCGCGTGCTCCGCGTCAGATTCTGACGAATGCGCTTCTTGCTCGAGATGCCGTGAGCCACCTTGGGTTCTCCTCGATTCCGTACCTTACAATACCCTAACCACCACGCCTGCTACGCGAAGCGTTCTATTCTAACACGGACATCCCGATAGTTGTAGTCCATTTGCAGCAGTTTTCCATAGGCCTTTTGGGCGGCCTCCGCGTCGCCCACCTCCTCCAGGGAACGGGCCAGCCAGTAGGTGACCTCCTTGGCGGTGTCGTCGTCGGGGATCTCGCAACCGTCCTCGCCCTCTTGAAGGATGGTCACCCCCTGCGAGAAGAGCTTCTTGTGGAAGAACGCCCGCCCGATGTACAACATGCAGCGCAGCTTGCTCCGCGGGTCGCTCCGGGCAGCCTGAAACATCGGTATCGCGTCGTCAAACTTCTGAGCATTGAACAGGCGCATCCCGTACTCGAACTTGATCCGCATGTCCGTCGGATACTTCTCCACCCGCTCGGCGAAGACCGGAATCTCAAACGCGAGACGCCGGACTTTGGACTTCTTCAAGGCTTCAGCGTCGCCGACTTCTCGGGCTTTGCGCTCAGCCCGCAGCAACTGTTTCATGCGAATATCGTCGGCGCGCTGCTTGAACCGGTAGTCCGAGTTCTTCGCGTACTCCTTGTCGAGGAGTTTAGCCGCCTCGAGTTCGTACCGCGGATCCTCCGGACGACAGAGCAGGTCCACCAGCGAAATCAGCTTGGCTGGTACGCCGGGGTTGTCCAGCCACTCCTTCTCCACGGATGCCCGCAACTCTTCGAACCGATCGCCCCCCTGAACGAGCTTCTCCCGATCATGGAGTTCCTTCTGGTGATCGGCGTCGGCCAGGCTCTCGGTGAACGACTCCCCCTCGGCGTAGTTACCCTTGAGGATGGTAATCTTGGTCGATAGGTCTCGAATCTCGTTGGCCAAGCTGTTGTTACGCGGTTCCAGACGCTTCTGGAGCTGAAGTGCATCCAGGGCGAGATCGTACACCTCCAAAGCCGGCTTGATCTCCCCGCGAGCCTTGCACCGATCGCCGAACTCCTCATACACCTGCTTGATCAGGGCGAACCGCTTGGGCTGCGGTTTCTTCTCCGCCTCAGCCGCCTCACGGTAGATCGGCCCCACCCACTTCAGCGTGTCCTCGAACCGACCACGATTGGCGTTCTTGAACAAGCCCTCCATGTAGTTGACGCTGCTGGGGTCGTGAGAGAAGAGCCAGACCGCGTTGAGCATCGCCTTGAGCGGGTCTTTGTGGGTCATGGAGTATTTCACCCCATCCACCATGCCCGGCTTCTTTCCGCCGGAATGGTGACGGGCCATGGCCGTCCCGCGCAAGGGCACATAGGCGTCTTCAACCGCCTCCGGCCACAGCGCCAGCCCGTCCACAAAACACTTGATGGCGTAGTCGTAGCTGCGGGTCTCGGCGAGTTGCTTGGCACGGTCGAACCACTTGCGTGCCTTGCTCCGCTGGGCCTCGTCGACGACATGCCGCGCGTTGGGGTCCTGGGTCTGCTCAGCCGAATCGTTTTGAGCGCCTTTGGCCATGGAGCTTCCGCGTGTGTGGTAGAGTCTGCCGGCGAAGAACCCAGGGTGACGGCGGCGTGCCCCACAAGCCCCGGCGGGCCTGCGGCAGACGTTACTTCCTTAAAATCAGTCCTTTACATCGCCAAGCCAAGCCATACTATCATAGCAGCTAGGGGTGTCAAGGTCGAATCGCGCCCGCCTCTCGCTACCCTTACTACACGACGGTGTCCCCGGATCGACACCCACGGAGGTCAACTGCGTGATCTCGTCAATAGACCTGGACAGGCTGCAGATCGTCTGTTACCCCGACCCCGTGCTGCGCAAGCTCTGCGAACCGGTAACGGAGTTCGGCCCTGCGCTGGAGGCGCTCGGACGCCGCATGCTCCAGATGATGCATGATGGCAAAGGGGTGGGGCTGGCGGCTCCGCAGGTCGGCCTGCCCTTGCGGATGCTCGTCTGCAACGCGACCGGCGAACCCCCGGGCGATCGCATCTACGTGAACCCCCAACTGAGCGACCTGGGAGAAAGTGAAGTCGCCGACGAAGGGTGTCTCTCGCTCCCCGAGGTGACCGTTCCCATGCGACGGGCGGTGTCCGCCACGCTGACCGCCTGCGATCCATCAGGCAAAGATATCCGCGTCAGCGGCAAAGACCTCGAAGCCCGTATCTGGCAGCACGAGTACGATCACCTCGACGCACACCTGATCATCGATCACATGCCCACTTCCGCAGAGCTGGCCAATCGCCGTTTGGTTAAGCAACTCGAAGACGACTACAGGTCCAGGAACAAGAAGGCTTCGACTCGATGAGACTGATCCTCCTGGCCTCCGGGGAATTCGCCGTACCGACCCTGCGCTCGCTGCACGCCCAAGACCAGTACGAAATCGCCTGCGTAATCACCCAGCCGGATCGAAGCGCCGGGCGCGGACGGCGGACGTCGCCGACCCCGGTCAAACACGCCGCCGCCGAGTTGGGGCTCGAAGTCATGGAAGCCCCCAGCGTCAACGATCCAGACATGATCGCCCGCGTGGTTGAACGTAACGCCGCCTTGGGCTTGGTGATCGCGTTCGGCCAGAAGCTGGGTCCCGCTCTTCTGGAAGCTTTCCCACTCGGATGCGTCAATCTGCACGCGTCGCTTCTGCCCAAGTATCGTGGCGCCGCTCCGTTCCAATGGGCGGTGATCAACGGTGAAGAGCGAACCGGCGTGACCGTCTTTCGCCTAACCGGAAGGATGGACGGCGGAGCCGTACTCACCAAACGCTGGACCTACATCAAACCGGAGGAGACCGCTGCGGAGTTGCACGATCGCCTGGCCCAGATCGGACCGGACGCGGTCGCGGCTGCCCTGGAGATGTTCGCTGATGGCGGCGTCCCCGAAGGCGAACTGCAAGACGATCAAGCCGCCACCAAGGCACCCAAGCTGACCAAGCAGGACGGCCACATCACGTTCGACATCCCGGCAAGAGAGCTGGCCAATCGCATCTGCGGACTATGGAGCTGGCCCGGAGCCACCTGCACCTATGTATCCCAGAGCGGGCAACGGTCCGAGCGAGTGATCCTAGCCCGAGCCCGCCCCGCGGAGGCAGGAGGCACTACCCTTCCCCCCGGCCAAGTCGATGAGCGTCTGTTCGTTTCCACTGCTGAGGGCTACCTGGAGTTGCTCGAACTCAAGCCCGAGTCCAGCCGCTTGATGACCTGGCCCGAGTTCGTAAACGGCCGCCGCGTAACCCCCGGCGATCACTTCGTGCCTGTAGACTGAACGAAGGTTGGCAACGCGGCCAGCAGATTCAAAACGGAGATTCAGGTGCCCACGTCGCCGGGGTTCTGCTGTCCGGTATGCGGCGGAAACGTCAGCAAGCGGCAGGAATTCCCCAGCCTCACAACCGTATTCTGGATCCTGAATCCAGCTCTTGCCTTCAACGAACTGCTGCTTGGGCAACGACTGCCACGGGTGACGCACTCATGCATTCGCTGCGACCAACCGCTGGCCCTCCGACAGTATGTCCATTGCCCCGCATGCCATCGGTTCCACCATGGGATGCTCTGGGGTAAAGGTAATGCCCTCGGACACTGGTTTGGGCTCTTCTGTCCCGATTGTGGGAGTCGCATTCCAGTGTTGCTGAGTCTGGTCTCGTTGCTGATTATCATCGTGACCGCGCCGCTGTGGTGGCCGCTCTGGCGGGTCATCAGGAATCGCTGGATTGACTTTGAACGCAGCCGGGCTCATCGCCAGCGAGCCGTCCGAGTCGATACACGGCTACCGATCCGCAGATGGCTGCGGTGGGGCGCCTTGGGGTGGGGATTGCCGGTATGGGCAGCCATGGGGGTATTCGAAGTACTTAGACGTGGAATCGATCGAGTGACCGTAATCCAACTCGTTGCGACGCTACCGCTTTGGCTGGCGGGTGGGGCTCTATTCGGGCATCTCATGAAGAGAATTCTGGTCCGCGAGCATAAGTTCAAGGCTGGGCATTGTCGCGCTTGCGGCTACAACCTGCGTGGTCTACCGAGTAACGTGTGCCCGGAATGTGGATTCCGGTTCGACCCCGCCGACCGCCGCGATTCCCAGCGGGACCTCGACCGAGGGTAAGTCCAACGTTGCGGAGAGGTGGCGTGAGTAGTATGCTCCCCAGCCATGATTCTGATTATCGACAACTACGATTCGTTCACCTACAACCTGGTACACCGCATCGGTGAGCTGGAGCGTGGGCACAGCGTGCGGGTACTGCGCAACGATGCGGTTACGATCGAGCAGATCGAGTCCGAGAATCCGACCCACCTCATCATCTCACCCGGCCCGTGTACGCCGAACGAGGCGGGGATCAGCGTCGAGGCGGCGCGGTACTTCACCGGGAAGATCCCCGTGCTGGGAGTGTGTCTGGGCCATCAGAGCATTGCCCAGGCGTTCGGCGGGAACATCGTGCGGGCGGACCGGCTGATGCATGGCAAGACCAGCTCGATCTACCACGACGGCAAGGGGATCTACAGCGGATTGACCAATCCGTTCACGGCGACGCGATATCATTCGCTGGCTGTGGAGTCGTCGTCGTTGCCGAGCGAGTTCAATCTCTGCGCGTGGACCGACCGGAAGGAAATCATGGGCATCCGCCATCAAGATATGCCGGTCGACGGAGTGCAATTCCACCCCGAGAGTTTTCTGACCGAGCAAGGTCGGCAGTTGCTGGCTAACTTCCTGGCGATGTGAACAGGTGCATTGCCGGACGGCCCCTCCCCACGGTGAGCCGGGCGCAAAGGCCTCCGGCGGAGTACACCCTGCGCCGCCGGGGCAGAACCTGGGCAGGGTCAGTTCGCTATTTGGGACATCGCCGGCAGGGCGGCTACGCCGATATAACCCGTGGCGACATCTCCGCGGACCGCCGGGCGCAGGGTACTTGGACAAGGAGTCATGATCATGAAGCGTTACGAGCGTCTCCTGGTCTGCATCGATCAGCCGCAGCACTCCGGCCAGATGCTGGCGTATGTTCAGGCCATCGCCCGTTTGTCCAACTCCAAGGAGCTGCACCTGCTGCACGTGATCGACGTTCAGACCGGCGAAGCTGCGGCACCGCCGGCGGTCGGCGAGCCCATCACCGCGGAGATGCTGCGTGCTCTGGCTTCCGAGCAGATACAGGAGGCGGGCGGTGCGGCGGTGCAGTGCGCGGTGATCGAGGGCACGCCCCTGCTGGAGTACCTGCGCTACGCACACGACAAAAACACCGATCTCATCGTGATCGGGCGCCATTGTGGGTGTGCCAGCCCGGAAGACGATGAGGCTGTCCTGGCCCGGCGGATTACCCGCAAATCCTCCTGTTCGGTCTTGGTGCTGCCCGAGGACTATTCGGTAAAGGCGGATACCATCCTGGTTCCGGTTCGCGATTCGGAGTGTTCTGCCAACGCGCTCGACGTGGCCTGTGGGATCGCCGGACTGACCGACGCAACGGTAGTCGCGTTCGACCTGTACCAAGTGCACCCGGGCTACTCGCGGGTCGGGACCACGCTCGAGGAGCACAAGGCGTTGCTCGAATCCGCTGCCCGTCGCGAATGTGAACGATTGCTGAAGCGCGTCGATACCGGTGGTGCCAAGGTGCAGTGCAAGTGTGCGGCGGACCTGGAGGGCAAACCGGTCTCGGAGATCCTCACCGCCTTGAGCGAAGTCTCCGCCGACCTGGTGGTGATCGGAGCACGAGGCCGAAGCGGGGCTGCGGGCGTGCTGCTGGGTAATGTCACTGAGCGACTGATCCGGGAGAGCCCGCTGCCCGTACTGGCGGTGAAGAAGAAAGGCGAGTGCCTGGGCGTGCTCCGCGCCCTGCTCACCCTCGCCGGCGAGGGGTAATCCGCGGACCCGCCCCGCACGGGGCCTGCGCCGCATCCCGTGGCGTCCCACTACGTCTTCATCCCCATCTGCGGAATGCGGCGAGATTCCATCCAGTTCATCGCCGGGCCAGAGGCAAGTTTCTGCTCTCGGTTGCGTGGTCCGCCGACAGTGCGTACAGTCCGCGCCCAGGAGGTAACGACGTATGAGCGGAAAGCGGACGATCCGGGTCGCCATGGCAGGATGCGGTACGGTGGGTTGCGGAGTGGGAGACCTGCTGATACGCGATCACGACGAACTGGAAGCCCGCACGGGGCTGGACATTCGCCTGGTCCACGCCGTTGCGCGCGACATGAACAGGAGTCGCGCCCCGCACGTTCCGGACGAACTGGTCGGGGATGACCTCTCGGTCCTGAACCATGCGGACATCGACATCGTCGTCGAGGTGATTGGCGGGACCACGGTCGCCCGGGAGGTGGTGCTCTCCGCCATCGCGGCGGGTAAGGATGTGGTGACCGCCAACAAAGCTCTGCTGGCGCTGCACGGCCCGGAGGTTTATGCCGCGGCGCGGCGCGCCGGCGTGGGGGTTGCGTTTGAAGCCAGCGTTGCCGGCGGCGTCCCCGTGATTGGCTTGCTGCAACGCGGGATGGCAGCCAATCGCATCAACGCCATCGAAGGTATCTTCAACACGACCTGCAATTACATCCTGACTCAGATGCTCCAGGCGGGGGTCTCGTTTGCAGACGCCCTGGCGGACGCCCAGCAACTCGGGTACGCCGAAGCAGACCCCACGCTGGATATCGACGGTTCCGACACGGGGCACAAGCTGGCGATTTTGGCTATGCTCGCCTTCGGAACTCACGTGGACTACTCCGCCGTTTCCGTGGAGGGGATCGAGCGAATCACCCTGGTCGATCTTCAGGCCGGGCACGCCGTGGGCTTGGCCTGCAAGCTGCTGGGAACCGGGCGACAAGAGTCGGACGGTTTGATGCTGCGGGTGGAGCCGGTGTTTCTGGCTGGGGCGCATCCCCTGGCCGAGGTCAGCGGAAAGGGCAGCGGGGTTTGCTGTTACGGACACGCCTCCGACGTGGTCACCGTAATGGGTACCGGAGCGGGTGG
>JAAEQG010000272.1 GCA_024231775.1 bacterium | reverse complement strand
TCCACCCTCCTGTCGCTGGCTGCGGCCTATGGCGAGCTCTACTTCGGCGCCGTCTTCCGGGATCGGTTATCGCTGGAACTTCAGCGTGACCTCTTCGAGCATGTTCCACACCTGCCTTCTCCGCTCTTCAAGTCGCACAATAGCGGCTACGTCATGGCCCGGATCACGAGCGACTCCGACGCCGCCGTCAGTTTTCCCGCCAGGCTGACCGGCCTGGGTCGCAACATGGTGTGGTTGGGCGCCGCCTTCTTTCTCGTTCCAGCGCTCCATCCCATCATCGGCCTGGTGGTCGTCCTTGTGATCCCGCTCTACGTCGCGATCCTCGTCGGCTTCAAGCGGCGGATCAAGGACCAGTTCAGTGTCGTGCAGGAGCGGACCGCTCTGGCGTCGCGAGAGCTCCACGAGTCACTCGTCGGTGTGTACGAGACCAAGGCCTATGGTGCGGAAGCTGATCGGGCCAGGCGGTTTGTTCGGCGGCTGGCCGAAAAGGCCCGCAGCCTGGTCCGCGGCCGATGCCTGATGGCCTTGGCTGGACATTCCACCCAGGTTGTGGTGCTGATCGTCTCGCTGTTCATCCTCATTTACGGCGGTGCCGAGGTGATGCGCGGTCGGCTCTCTCTCGGCGAGCTCGTGGCCCTCAATGCTCTCGTCGGTTACCTGCTGGTGCCGGTCAACAGCCTGGTCAACCAGGGATTTGAGATGCAGAAGTCTCTCGCGGCGGTGGAGCGCCTCAATGAAATCCTGGAGCAGCCTGGCGAGTTTGGCAAACGCGGGGGGCGAATCCGGGCGCGAAGGGCCCGCGGGCATCTACGCTTTTCCGGGGTCCACTTCCACTACCATGTGGGTGAGCCGGTACTCCGCGAGGTCGACTTCGAAGTGCAACCGGGTGAGACCGTGCTTTTCCTCGGTCCCAGCGGTGTTGGCAAAACCAGCCTCATGGCCCTCCTACCGCGCTTCTACGATGCCTCCGCAGGGCAGATCTATCTGGACGGCCGCCCAATAGGCGAACTTGATCTGCGTTGGTTGCGGAACCAGATTGCCTTTGTCTCTCAGGACACATTCTTGTTTTCGGACTCGGTATTCAACAACATCCGCATCGGCTCCCCTACGGCCACCCGGGAGCAGGTTCGCAGCGCT
>JAAEQG010000271.1 GCA_024231775.1 bacterium | reverse complement strand
TGCGGATGGCGATGCGGCGCGACAGAATCGAATCGTTCCTCGACGAAAGCCGCAATCTGTTCCGGTTGACGGGGCTGATCGCGGTGCTGGCGGGCGTGCTGCTGGCGCAAGCCATCGGCGGCGCGGTGACGGCTCCCGTGCGCCGGTTGGCGGCGGGCGCGCGCCGCGTTGGAGAGGGCGACCTCTCGATCCGGTTTGACGTCAGTTCAAGGGACGAACTGGCGCTGCTGGCAAACGCCTACAACCAGATGGTGGTCGGTTTGCAGGAGCGGGAATGGCTGCGCGACATGTTTGGGCGTTTCGTCAGCCACGAGGTGGTGGAGGCGCTCCGCGCGGGGCAGGTCAAGTTGGAAGGCGAGAACCGCGTCGTCAGTATCCTGTTCTGCGACATCCGGGGATTCACGGCTCGCTCTGAACGGTGTACGCCAGAGGAAATGGTGGCTTTGCTGAACGAGTACCTGCCGGTGGTGGTGAACGCAGCGCAGACTCACGAGGGAACGGTCAACAAGTTCGGCGGTGATAGCACGCTGGTCATTTACGGCGCGCCCAGACGGCTGCAAGAGAGCGCGTACCAGGCGGTACTGACGGCGCTCACGATGCGGACCAACCTGGAACGGCTGAATGAGCGGCTGGCCGAACGGGGCGAAGAGCCGATCCGCATCGGCGTGGGGATCAACACCGGGGTCGCGCTGGCGGGCGCGGTCGGGCCGGAGGAAAGGCAAGAGTACACTGTCATCGGCGACACGGTCAATCTGGCCTCACGCATCGAGTCGTTGAACAAGGTGTATCCCGAGTATGATGTCCT
>JAAEQG010000270.1 GCA_024231775.1 bacterium | reverse complement strand
CTTCACGCTGTCCGAGTGGATTCACGTCTTTCCCAATGAGTGGGGCGTCGAAGGCCCCGCTCTGCTCGGCGCTTACGGTTGCGGCCTGCAGGGCTGGGATGTCTCCTATCTGTTCCAAAATCGCGACTCTGGCGGCTTCAGCGAGCGCATTGGGCGCGATCGCTGGGACGTGACGGCGCCGCAGGTCTTGGGCGTGTTTCCCGCCGTGGCGCGACAGGTCTTGCGCGGGGACGTGAAGGAATCGGAGCGGTGCGTATCACTGCGCGTCCACGTTCCGTCACTGGCTCAGGGAAGGTTGGGTTTCACCGACCGCGTCGTTCAACAGTACGATGTGAAGACCTTCGATACCGACAAGGTCCCGGCCCGGGCGCTGGCGGTCGCCCGCTGCGCCGTTGAGTTCACCGAGGATGAACAGGAGACGCCAGCGTTCGACACGACTTCGTTCGAGAGGGACGGTTTCCTGGTTTCGTCCACCGGGCAGCTCAAATGGAAGGAAGGGCTTGAGACCGGTCAGGCGGGATACTTCACCATCGATTCGCTCGGCACCAAGGCGGTGGTCGGCTTCGCGGAGAATCAGGAATGTCGGCTCGGTTCGGTGACTATCACGCCGCAGTGTCGCTTCGCCGCTGTTTACGTGACGGCGCTGGGGCCCGATGAGATCATTCGTTCGACAAAGCGGCTACT
>JAAEQG010000269.1 GCA_024231775.1 bacterium | reverse complement strand
TGTCGGCGATGATCTGCTTGACCTCGTTGTAGGTGACGATGTCGGCCCGGCGAAAACGGTAGATCGACTGCTTGGGATCTCCGACCACGAACAGGGACCCGGCGCGAGGGACACAACGGCGCCAGTTGTTCTCGGCCGGGTCGGTGGCGGTCAGCAGCAGCATCACCTCGGCCTGGATGGGGTCGGTGTCGTGGAACTCGTCCACCAGCAGGTGGGTGAAGCGACGGGCGAAGTACTCCCGCACGTGCGGCCCATGCCTGAGCAACCCCGCGGCCCGGGTGAGCAGGTCCTGGTAGTTGAGCTGCCCCTTTCGCCGGCGTAACTCGTCGTACACGGCGCGGCCTCGGACCATCACTCGCATCAGCGGCTCGTAGCGTTGCTCGGTCCACTGCTTGAAAAGCGGCGTCACCACCTCTTCGCGGAACTCCAACCAGCGGGCGTGCTCGGCCTTGCACTCGTCGGCGGTGAAGTTGCCGGTCTTCTTCCACTCCTTCTGGGTCAGCTTGCTCTGGTTGTCGAACCGAGCGAGCAACTCCATCATCTGGGCCGGGTGCTCGAGGTCGTAGTGCGACTCTATCCGTGGGAGGTTGCGGTACGCCGGGATCAGCTTGTCCGTCCCCCAGTCATCGGGCAGCTTGGGTTTCAGTTTGCGCATATGCGCGAGGAAGCCGCGCAGCTTCTTGCGCGCCCTGTCCACGTCGACCGGCGCTCTATCGGATTTCGCAGAAGGCCACTCGTCCACGTCCGGGTAGTCGGCGAAACGGACGAAAGTCTCTTCCAGCGCGCCCAGGTCGAGGCCGAGCCGGTCGAGCTCGGCGAGCAATCCGTCGTGGTCGTCGGTTGCCAGTGTGGCGCCGAAACTACTCCACGCATCGCGGCGCAGGCGTACGTCCTCATCGGGCTCTATCTCGGTGAATCCGATATCCACCCCTGCCTCGATGGGACGCTCTCTGAGCAGCCGACCGCAGAACGAGTGGATCGTGCTCACGTAGCACTGCTCTACCCGTTCGAGTGCTTGTTCGAGCCGTTTGCGTTCCTTGCCCTTGGATGCCCGCACGGCACGCTCGAGCGCGATCTGGAAGCGGCCGCGTAGCTCGGCCGCGGCCTTGCGGGTGAAGGTAACCGCCGAAAGAGTGCGGATGTCGGCGCATTTTCCGGTGCGTAGCAAGGCGACCATACGGGCCACCATGCTGGTGGTCTTGCCGGTTCCGGCCGCTGCCTCGACGAGCATGTTGCTGCCAAGCTCGGAAAGGATCAGGTCCCGCTGGTCCTGGTCGGGTGGTAGGGACTTGTTCTTCTTACCCATTGTCGTCCTCCCAGCCTATGTCCCGAAGCTTTGCGTATGGCGAGAGCATTTCGTTCGCGGGGTTATCGAGCTTATTGGATATGGCTCTGGTCGCGGTGTCGATATCCCCATGGGCCAGTTTGTAGTCGCTGTAGTTGAGGTCCTTTTCGTTGTCGGTGTCCGGGAAGCAGCCCGAGGCGAGCAGCTCGCACAGCCAGGCGATTCTCTGCTTTCCCGGTTCTAGCTCGGCGGCTGTCCAGGAGATTCGTTCCCCGTGCTCTCGCAGGCTGGGGAAGAAGTAGCCGAACGATTGGATCTGCGCGCCGGGATGAAACTTCTTCAGCCGCTTGCGAACCAGTTCGACATACAGGATGTTCTGGATCACGCGGCCCTGCCAGTGGACCTTGTCCCCCTGACGAAACTTCCACGCACTCCCGGTTTTGTAGTCCCATAGAGTGAAGAGCTTTCCTTTTGATCCGGCGATCTCGTCCACCCGGTCGATCCGGCCGTGGGCGAGAATGCGCTTGCCGCCGGGCAGGGAGATGTGGACGCTCTCTTGCGTGTCGAGCGGGGTTCCCTCCCGGTCTGAGTCGAGCCCGATGGCCACTTCGAAGTAACGGGGTATGTGTTCCTTGCAGAACCGCTCCTCTTCAATGAGGAAGATCCGTGCGATCTGATCGATCTCCTTAACCTCGGCGGCGAACACTTCTTCCGAAGGGGGCGGCGCGTCGGCGCGGTAGGCCGCTATCTCCTGATGAAGAACGTCCGTCAGCAGCGGTGTGTCCCGCTCGACCTCTGGAATCAAGTCATCCCGACACAGGCGGTACATGAATTCGCGGAACACGTCGTGGAGCAGGCTACCCCGGGACATCGGGTCGAGCCACTGTGAGGGGTCCGGGCAGTGATCCTCGGGTGAGGAGATCCCGAGCACGTTCTGGAAGAAGTAGTCGAGCGGACACTGCCCCAGCTTTTCCAGCCGGCTGGCAGAGAGGGCGCGGGCTCCTTTGACGAACGGATTGCACTTTGCGGCCGCGTCCGGCACGTAGCCGTCGTACTCGGTGAACAAATCGCTTTGGCGGGCCTTCACTGCGATCTGGCCGTGGGCCAGGTGGGGGAAGCTGGTGGTTATGACGCGCGAGGGGTTCTTGAGCGCTCGCTCGCCACAGGTTTGGGCAAGCCACCACTCGGAGCTGTCCACCGCGACGTCAGGGGAGAGCGGTGCAAAGGCCACCGGGGCGGGCAACCAGTCGAGCAGGCTCTCGTGGTCGCCGTCCTTGTTGCCCGAGACCGCGCGGTAGGCGGTCATGAACGCTGAGCTCGGGAAAAGAGAGCGGTCATCGGCCAGGCTACGTGCGCAGTAGCTCAAGCTGACCTCGCCGCGCAATCGGGCCAGCAACCGCGTCATGCCATCCACCTTGTTGTCGAGGCGGTCGTCAGACGTGACAAGCTCGTCTGACAGGGAGGCCCGCTCGGCGTCGAGCAGCAGTGGATCCTGCATCCCGCCGCCGGGGAACCGGGTGTCGTCCAGGCCAACGATGAAGGTATGGCCGCGCCCGGTGTGACCGCCGCCCCGTAGCGAGGAGACGTGGAGACACCCGGGACGAGGACCGGAACCGCCGGCGTTCGCCGTCCGTGCCAGGTCGGCCAGCCACGACCATGGGTCGACACTTTCTGCTTCATTCATTTCTTCGGGCCCCCCTCCCGGCCTCCCCCCGAAAGCGGGGGGAGGGGAAGTTGTTGCGGAGGCGT
>JAAEQG010000268.1 GCA_024231775.1 bacterium | reverse complement strand
TGGCTGCGAAATCCTGGCCTCCTCATGCCTTCCAGCCGCCGCTGACGCTCGTCTCGGCGACCAGAGGTTTATTTTACCATCCCCACGGTCCTGACGAACCCGCGACGGGATTTCTCCTTCACGACAGGGTCAGCTTCATCTGAAGCGCCGCTGCGGTGCCCCACGTAAAAGAGTGAGTTGACAATGGTGCGACCGGATGCCATATTCACCACGTGGTGAGTCAAATCTTGGATCTGGAAGCATTGGGCCAACTGGCTAACACGAGCCCTCCGGCGCATCCGAGATTTGGCGGCCCGAGACCGAATCCGGCTGACGATGAAGGCCATTGAGGAGCTCGAAGCTCCTCTGCCTATGCTGCGGTCGCACGGTTGGAGCGCCGTGATTTCTCCGCTCGGCTCGTCTCGGAGAGGACAGGCGAGTGGATGTACGTCATCAAGCCTCAGCGAGGAGGACGACGATGAAGCCTGAAAAAGCGCCAAGTCCGGACGTCGTGTTGCCGGATGACGCCTGCCCCGGGTGCGGGGTGATTATGGATGAGCGATGCGGCGAGCTGACCTACCCCGTAAACAGGCAGAAGGTGCCTGTGGACGACGCCCCGCATCTGTTCTGTCCGGCTTGCGGTGAGGTCGTTTTGCGGGCCGAAGAGGTCCGCTGGCTGCGAAAGAGGGCCTTTGCACGCTACCGCCGACAGCATGGCCTGCTCAGCGCCGAGGAGATCCGCGCGATTCGGGAACGTTTCGGGCTGTCGCAAAGCGTCTTCGCGGAGCTCTTGCGGCTTGGTAGCAACACGATCTCGCGTTGGGAGTCGGAACGTAAGGTTCAGACGGCAGCGCTTGACGTCCTTTTGCGGCTTGTCCGTGATCAGCCGGGCAACCTCGATTACCTGCGCAACAACGCTGCTTGAGGATTCTGTAGCCGCCACGGTGGGCAGGCATCCTGCCGGGCGGGGGTGGGAAGAAGGTCGCCCGCCAAACCCAGTGAATCCCATGGCGGATTGTGGGGTAGGCATCCTGCCGGGTGGACAGTAGGGGACACTCTTTATCCCATGCCACCTCGGGGACCGCCGCGAGTGCGCGGTCACCCTCGGCGACATCGCCCGCATTCTGATTTCCAAGGGCGACGTGGACCAGGCCCTCGAGCTTCATCAGGAGAGGCTGGCCGTCTTCGACGACCTCGGGGACCGCCGC
>JAAEQG010000267.1 GCA_024231775.1 bacterium | reverse complement strand
TGCCGCCCGCAGACGGGCTCAGATCTCGCTGATGGAACGGCTCCAGTCTTCGCTGTGGGTGCCCGGCCGACCGTCGCTGATCAAAAAGAGCCACACCCGTCCGATTTCCACGGGTGGATCACCCAGGAGGTGCCCGTCACCAGTTGACGTTGTCGCAATCCCCCGAAGGGTCCTGGTCCGATTTCCACTGCTGGCTCTCTAAGTGTTGCAAACAAAGGACTTAGCATACGCGATGCGCTAACCTCCCCAAAACGGGTGGCCACACCGGGCTCTAGGGGCCGCCCCATTACCGCCCGTATGTCGCTGGGTGTTGCAGTTCCGTGTCATCAGGATCTTCCCGTCAAGATGTCAAAGAGCACGCGGGTTGGGGCGACTCTACCATGCCCCTGTATCGTTGGACACCTTTCCTCCCCGGTTTGTTGGAGGGGATCATCGAGTTCTTCGAGAAATCGCACGGCAAGCTGCGCCACCTCGCCGGAGGCGTCGATCGAGGTCCGGAGCATCACCGGCGGTGCGGCCAGAAGGGAGACTCCTCGCCGGCGGGTGCGGTGGGCGACCTCGCCGTTGGCGTCAAGGTCCGGGCCGGTGGGAGTCGCCATGGGGGCCTCGGCGAGGAGCTCGACGAGCAGCAGCGACTTGTCCTTGCAGTCGCCCCACATGCGCTCCGGTACCTCCTCCGGAGCGCTCGGTACGGCGTCGAGGAGCCCTTGGTACCAGCGTCCCACGTCCTGCCCGTCCCACCTCGGGGGCGAACCGCGGTCACCGTAGGAGCCGGAGCTGCCATCTCGACGCTGCCATCTGGCCCCGAACGGCATAAGATCGGGGTGGGCCACGCCACGCTGTGCAAGCGCCTGTGACCTGGAAGACGAACTTCGATCCCAGAATCTGGCCATGGACGACCACTCCGATATCGAGCAGTTGGTGCGGCAGA
>JAAEQG010000266.1 GCA_024231775.1 bacterium | reverse complement strand
CCGCAGTAGTCCGCGTCGCTGCCCAGCACGGCCACCGGCGCCGCCAGCTCGATGCCCAGCTCAGCCATCTGCCGCTCAAACGACTCCAGATAGTCGGGAATCCGAGGTCCGTTGTTGATCACGCAGATACCGCGTCCATCTGCGGTCTTCAGGCCGGGCATGCCCATGCCCACCAGAGCGCGTCGGGCTCCGCAGGTCCGCACAACTTCCACGACGGCTTCGGCAGCGGCGGATACCCACAGGGCTCCCTGTCTGCTTTCCTGCTGAGTCAGCCTGAGGTCGCCCGGGCTGCGCTGATCCAGTTGTTCCGCAACCGGCAGTGGGGAGAAGTCCGGCAGGGTGGCGTAGGTTCGCGACGCCGATTCGACCCCCAATTGGAAAGACGGCGGGGATGTCGAATCGTTGTGGCAGACGACATGGGCTCTGGTTTCGGTGGCTCCGCCGTCCACACCGATCAGCACGCAATCTTCTGGCAGGGCGGTGGTGCTCATCTCAAGTGGTGCTCTTGCCGTTAAGCTTGCGGCGACGTTGGAGGGCGGCGAGGCGCATGTGGTCCTTGGCGTTGTCATTGCGGTCGATAGTCGCCTGGTCGATGCTGTGGTCGGTCCCGCCGGAGTGACGGATGACCTCATAGATGGGGTCCCACACCCGCCCGATGGTATGGCGTTCGCTCACCCGTAGAACGAGATCGTAATCCTCTCCGTAGTTGCGGCAGGACGGATCGTCGTTTACGCCGAACCATCCCGCCTCCGCAATGGCTTTGATGTGCGCAGCCCGCGGAGCACCAGCCCCGTTGATCCTCAGGAGGTTGTTTCGTCCGTTCTCCGCAGTCCACTCGTCGTGAGTGACCACCGGAATGTCCGCGTTCGGCGTGATCTCGCCGGTCCGATCGTCCAGGGTGGCGACCTCGTACGAGCCGATGACCATCCCTATAGTCGGGTCCGAATCGAATACCGCGATCAGTTTCTCAATAGCGTCGGGTTTGAGCCGATCGTCGGAGTCAAGCTGCACGTAGTACTTGCCCCGGGATGCGGCGATTCCGGAGTTCATACACAATCCCAGGTTGTTGACATCTAACACGATGAGGCGAACCGGGGGCGCATCCGGCTGATAGTCCTCCCCGTCGGGCATGTACCGACGCACAGCGTCCGCTGTAGGGTCGCTTGCCCCACCGTTGACCACGACGATCACCTCCACCGCAGGTAGCGTCTGGCGCCGTACGCTCTCGATCGCTCGCCCGATGAACTCCGGTCGATTATTCACCGGGATCACCACACTGGCTACGCACTCGCTGAACGCACCCTGCTCCTCCGCGGTATACTCAACCGGTTGAACGTGCGCTCCGGGAGTCAGGAAGGCTCCAATGCGTTTGAGGTGGGCGCTGAGGGCTACCTCCATCTCTTGCTGGCATTCCTTGTCGGCCAGCAGGTAGTCAAACACGTTGTGGGCTTTGGCTGGTGCCTTGACGGTGTAGAGCGCCCCGGCGTAGCGGTTGGCAACGTGGGCCGGCGGACGTCGCCCGCAGATCCGCAAGCGCAGATCGTAGAGATCCGCCGTTTTAAACTCGTCCCGGAATCCGCCCACGCCCCGGAGCATGGGCAGGGGAAAGAGCAGCACCGCCCCTAAGTCAACCGTGTCGCGCAGACGGCCCTCATGCCAATCCAGCAAGTGAACGTCGTGGCGCCGGCCGTCCGCCTCGATCCGCTCGTAGTCGGCGTAGACCATGCTGACCGGTTCATGCCGGGTCGCCGCCATGACCAGCGTACGGATGCACGATCTGCGCAGGGTCACCTGCTTCGCGCCATTGAAGACCACCAGCAGGTAGTCCCCGGAAGCCGCCCGCAGAGCGGCGTTGTATCTGGCGGCCCGGTTCGCGTATGTGCCCGGGAGATGGACAACTCGATCGATCCCGGGCAGCTCCGCCAGCGCTGGCGGGAGAGACGCCTCCGGACCGCGATCATCCACCAGCAGAACCTCGGCGGGCGGGGGATCCTGCTCCAGAATCGCCACCAGGTCCGCAGGATCGTCCAGCAGCCCATCGCTCAGGAGCAGGGCAACGCTTACTTTGACATTCTCGAATACCTTGGTCATAAGAGTCATCTTAGCCGATCAGTGACGAGGCGCCCACGGCGCCCGCTGAAGAGCAACCTGGAGAAGTTACGATGCCGGATTCCCCCGCCGCACTGTCCATCCGCGAAGCCGGCCCCGGCGACATGGACATCCTCAGTGCCCTGCTGGCTCCGGCGCTTCCGCTGGATTCCTTCAGCACCAGCCTGCTGGCGGAGAAGCTGTGGGCAGGTCCGGAGCAGAGCGGCGACCGGTACTACGTGTACCTCGCGGAGCACAAGGGCGTTCCGGCAGGGATGATGCAGGTGGTGTCCCAGCCGAGCGAATCCCGGGGTTGGCTGGGCCTGTTTGCGGTGGCTGCGGACCACCGGAGACTCGGCATCGCCACGAGCCTGCTGGCCCGGGCGACCGAGCGCTGGCGCACCGACGGGGCGAAAGAAGTCGAGGTGCTGGCGATCCCCGGAAACTACTTCACGCCCGGATTGGACCCGCGGTACACCGAGGCTCTGTGCTTTCTGGAACGTCATGGTTTCGAGCGTTTCAAAGACTGCGTGAACCTGCGTGCCGACATCAGTACGAAGTTTGATACCTCCGCCGAGGAGGCGCGGTTGCAGAACCTGGGCATCACGGTCCGTCGCGCCCAACCGGCGGACGAGGATCTGCTCGCAGCGTTCTTCGCCCAGGACTTCGGCGAGAGCTGGCGTTTGGAATCCACCCTGGCGATGGCCAACGACCCGCCCGCCTTGCACCTGGCCCTGCGCGATGGCGAAATCATCGGGTTCAGCGCTCACTCCGGCCAGAACCGCGAGTGGGGCTTCTTCGGACCGATGGGCACGACTCCGGCGGCCCGAGGGTCCAGCATCGGGCGGGTGCTGCTGTGGCATTGCCTCAATGATCTGCACGACGCCGGCCATCGAACCTCCGTAATCCCCTGGGTAGGGCCCATCGGTTTCTACTCGCGCTACATCCCCTGCCGGGTCGAGCGGGTGTTCTGGCGGTACCGTAAAGCCGTCACCGAACCATCCACGCCCGCAACGTAGCAGACGCCGTCCGCGTCCACTGCCGGCGAAGCCATAACGTAGGAACCGGGAGTCACCTGGTAAGTCCAGAGCATGGTCCCGTCCGCTGCATCCAGAACGCTGAGCAGGCCCCGGTTGGAACAGACGTAAATCTTCCCGTCCCGCAGAGTCGGCGGGATTGGAAACCGTCCCGCCGGAACGTCACTCTCCCATAGCACCTTGCCGTCGCCTGCCATCAGGCCGCAACCGTCGCGCAGCTTGCGATAGAACAACGATCGGTTGTCAGGCGCGGGGGCAATCGCGGAGATGCCCGTAGCCAGGGTCGGCTCGAGGTCTCCCTCCGCAGTGTACGACGCCAGCACGTAGCCGCGGTCGCAAACCAGAAGGCGGTCGTCCACTACCACCGGACCGCAATCTGCCGGTGCGTAGTAGCGGGCCGCCCGTCCCTCCGCAGACTTGGGGCCCCAACTCTTCCACTGCAACTCGCCGTCCGACCGCCCTACCGCATAGAGGTATCCGTCCCAGGCGCCAAAGACCACCCGGTCGTTCCATAACGCCGGCTGAGACTCAATGCCGTAGTCAGCCCGGGCGAAGGTCCAACGAAGCTCGCCGGTAGCCAGGGTCAACGCGTGCATCCGCCCGCCGTTGTCCCCGATGAACACCTCATCACCGTCAATCAACGGCCAGCCGTAGACCGGCAAGCCCGCATGGAACTTCCAACGCTCCCGACCGTGAGCATCGAGGGCGTAGACCCAGCCGTCGCCCGACCCGACCGCGAGCAACTCACCGGACCAAGCAGGCGTACCCAGGATCTCCGCGCCCGTAGCGAACGACCAGCGCTGGTGACCGCTACGCCTATCCAGTGCCGTCACCACACCATCGTTCCCCGTGACGATCAACAGCTCACCGACGAGCAACAAACCACCCTTGATTGCGGCTGCGCGGTGCCGGCGCCAGATCACTTCGACCTCGGGTCGATCCACGTAGAATACCCGCGTGCGTACGTCGCTGATCGGGCCTGTGGCAGGGTCGCTCGGCGAAGCCTCCCAGCTTGCATATGCGCTCAGCAGATGAGCCCCCGCAGTGAGACCATCGGTTGGCAAGAGTACGTCCGTCTGATCCGACTCCGCATCGGGAATGTCCGCAAGCGGCTGACCGTCGACAGCCAGCGAAACCTTAAGCGTCCCCGGCGCCTCCGGACGATCGCGTCGAGCCAGCTGAACGGTTACTTCGTCGCCTGAGACCGTAGCTCCGGCGGTGGGACTGTCGATCTCGATCGGCCGTGGTGGTGGCGCTGAACGCAGCGGAGCCTCGTACACCGATCGCCAGACTGGCCCGTTCCGCTCGTCGACAGGTGTTCGCGGATCACCCTTGTGGTATCGATAGGCGTAGCGCAGAGTGCCCTTCCGCACACTGAGAACCCCGTAGCCCGCGTTCTTGCCGAACGTCGATCCGCCCATCACGCCGGGTATGCCCCCGTGGTCGCGATGTTCGACCCCATGTCCATGACCGTAAAGTATCAGGGCTACGTTGTGATCCCGCAGCATATCGACCAAGGTGTCCCGCTCGATCGGGCTGGCGAACTCGCTGGAGTGCAGCGGGTGGTGCAGCGCGAGGAAGATCGGTTGGTGGCTAGGAGTGCGCTCCAGCACGGACATCAGCCACGCGCGGGTCTTGGCGTCTATGCTGGGGACCGGTTCTTGTCCGGAGGCTGAGCTGATGCACAGAAAACGGCAACCGCCGTGATCGAAGGTATAGTTCTCCCCTCCGTGGCGAGCACGCATGACCTCGTACATCGCCACCCAGGTGTTGTCGTGGTTGCCCGGGAGGACGTACAACGGAATGGGCAGAGGGGCAAAGGCGTCCTCAAAGACATCCCAGGTATCGTCAATGACACCGTACTCGGTGAGATCACCGGTGGCCAGCGCGAACTCGGGCGGAGGAAGAGCGTTCTCGAGCGCGGGGAGGTCCTGCGGTTTGGCGGCTTCGCGACACAACCAAGCGATGGTCTCGCCGCCGCGCAACGGACCCGGTTCACCCGAACGGAGAAGATGCGGATTGACGTGAATATCGGTGAGGTGCAGGCACGCGAAGTCCTCGACCGGGCGTGCGCCCCAGGACGCACACCCGGTCAGGACCACGATCCCCAAGGTCAGCAGACCCACCCCTGCATACACGAACCTTGATCGCACCCCTGCAATCAGTTTCCCCAAAGCCACACCCTTCATCACCATACGCTCAGCCGATGACCCCCTTGCGCTCAGCGGCTGTCAACTCGAACACCTTCTGGAGCATGGTGCGATACGCCGCGGTCATCTGGCGCTTGCGGCGTCCCATCACCTTCTCCGCCGTCCCCAGGAACTTGTCGAGCTGATGCTCGACGAAGCCCTCCGCTCCTCCCCAGAGGAACGAGGGCATGTACTTCGGAGGGAATCCTGCGCCGTAGCAGTTGCATCCGACGCCGACCACCGTGCCCGTGTTGAACATGGTATTGATGCCCGACTTGGAGTGGTCACCCATGGTGGTGCCCACGAACATGCTGCCGGAGTCTATCTCCCGGCCATTGATCTTAACGCGGACGTTTCCGTAGTTGTTCTTCAAGTCCGAGTTGTTGGTGTCCGCGCCCAGATTGACCCACTCACCGAAGAAGGCATGCCCGATGAATCCGTCGTGCTGCTTGTTGGAGTAGGCTTGGAAGATGCTCTCTTCCACCTCGCCGCCCACCTTGCAGAACTCGCCGATGCTGGTGCCTTCGTAGATTTTGGCGAGGATCTTGATGCTGCTCTTGCGCCCGACCGAGATCGGTCCTTCCAGAACCGCACCGGCCATGACCGTCGCGTCCGGTCCGATGCAGATCGGTCCCTCGTGAGCCATGAGGATGGCTCCGGGATGCACCTCCGCACCCTCGGCGATGTGGATATTGTCCTTGCCGTCCAGCACGGCGGACTCGTGGACGGTACCAGCCACTCTCCCACCCAGGCGCAGACGGGCGAAGTCGGCGCCAATCTGCGCGGGATTGTGGGTGACAAGATCCCAGGGATACTGGATCAAAGGTAGCTCCACCGTTTCGGTCTTCAACCCGTCGGCCCAACCGTCAGGTAGCGGTCCCTTAGCGATCAGCTTGGCCACTTCGGCGCACTTGCCGCCACTGACCCGGGCAGCCACGATCTGCCCCTCACAAACATAGGCCACGTCGCCCCCGTCGAGGGGGATGGTCTTGGCCAGGTCGGCCGGGGCGACCAACCGACCGTTGATCAGCAGAGCGCTGTCCCCGGCCAGGGTATTCACCTTAACTTCCTTAATCTCTTCGGCCACGACGCCCGCAACGTGCTCCCGGGTGTTCAACACCATCGGGGTCGACGGATAAGCTGCAGCCACCTTCTCCCAAAGGGTGACGATCCCACAGCGCAAGCGGCACGCCGGCCGCGTGTAGGTCAAAGGGTGAAGATTCGAATGTCCCTGGTCCTCGAAGACCACCACAGGTCCTGCCATCGTCTATCTCCCGGCGGTCGCTTCCGGCGTTCCTTGCCGCGTACCCGCCCGCTATGGCCCATGCGCCCGCCCGGACCGCCCGCACACGCTTGGCTGATCCGTTGGCGACCGCGATTCATCCCACTACGACACCGCGCGGGTTTGCCCAGAAGCGCTGGCACATTTCCGCCGCGCCGCCCACCGCACGATTCTGCGATATCACCTCTCCCTCGACCACATCCAGTCCGCGAGTATCCCAGTCCAAGACCATCTTCTCCAACGCCGCGCGCACCGCGTCCAGCAGCCCCACGTTGTTCTCGAACAGATACCCGCCCAGCACCAGCACCTGCGGGTCGTAGGCGGCGACGGCCATCGCCGCGCCCATCGCCAGATGATTGGTCGCCCGACTAAACAGCTCGGTCAGGGGATCTCCAACCTCGCCGGACCACTCCCGGTGGGCTGCGCCGACGATCTTCGACGCGGGGCAGCCGTTGGAGTCCCTCACCAGCTTGACTACCGACGCGGGCAGACCGCTGTCCGGTAGGCGCCGAAGCGACTCGACGATGGCTGGACCGGAGGCGACTGCCTCCAAGCACCCCCGGTTGCCGCAGGCACAGGCTGGGCCACCCGGTTCGACCACCACATGTCCCAGCTCACCCGCACGCTGCGTCGCTCCCGCCAGTTGCTGACCGCGTTGAACGAACCGGGCGCTGATTCCGCGACCGGCGTGAAAGTAGACCAGACTCTCCGCATCTCGCCCCGCGCCCATCAGGGCTTCCGCCGCCGCATTCATGACCGGGGCACTTCCCTGCACCAGCACTTTGCACCCGCATCTGTTAGCCAGCGTGTCCCCCAGCGGTTCGTTGTGCCATCCCAACGAGGCGCAGGTCACGACGACCCCATGATGGTCCACCGCACCACCGACCCCAGCCCAGACGCCCAGCAGTCGATCAGGTCTGGCGCCCGCTCGGGACAGCAACCCGCGAAGGTTCAGGTCAATCTGGTCCATCACCGCAGGCAAGGTCCGGTCATCACCCAATGGGGCAGACACGTCGTCGAGCAGAGCGCCGTCTGCCCCGACCAAGGCGATGTGCAACTCTGATGCGGCAATATCGATACCGGCAAAGCACCCCGCGTCCCGCTCGACGGCGAGCAAGATCGCCGGACGACCGCGCCCGGTTCCGGAGCGACCAGCCCTGGCGAGCCACCCTGAAGCAAGCAGGCGCTGCACGGCTCCGTTGATGGTGGAACGCTGTCTGCCGATATGCTCAGCGAGCTTGTGCTGGGGCGTCGCCCCCAAGCGGTGGACCACCTGCAGTACCTGCCAGTCCATAGGCCGAACTCGCACAGTGTCCATTTTTGGCACAATCCGAATATAATCCACTCACGCAAAAACCAAGTTTAGCGTCAATAGGGTGCTTTTTCAAGGTTCGTGCTTGATTATTTTCCAAATCCGTATTAAATTGCGCCCTGTGGGTCTCACTGCGGACCAAGGAGCAGCGTTGTCCAACCCGATCAGGAACGATTCTATGGAAATCATCATCGCCGACACCTACGAAGGGATGAGCGAGCTGGCCGCGACTATGATCGAGCGTCAGCTTCTGCGCAAGCCAAACAGCGTGCTCGGACTCGCCACCGGGTCCACTCCTATCGGCACCTATCAGGCCCTGGTGCGCAAGTACAAAGAGGAGGGGCTGGACTTCTCCAAGATCGTCACCTTCAACCTGGACGAGTACCTGGACCTCTCCCCGTCGCACGACCAGAGCTACCACTACTTCATGGATCAGCACCTGTTCAACAAGATCAACGTGGAGCCGCGGAACATCCACGTGCCCTACGGCCACGCCGAAGACGTCGAGCAATTCTGCTCGTGGTACGAGGAGGAGATTCGCCAGGCGGGCGGGGTCGATATTCAGCTCCTGGGCATCGGAGGCGACGGCCATATCGCGTTCAACGAACCGGGGTCATCCCTCGGGTCGCGTACGCGACTCAAGACCCTGACCAAGCAGACCATCGATGACAACGCACGCTTCTTCACCAACCCTGAGGATGTACCTCGATTCGCCATCACCATGGGGGTGGGCACGATTCTGGAAGCCCGGGAAATCATCATGGTCGCCAACGGGAAGAAGAAGGCCGAGATCGTCGCCGAGGCGATCGAAGGTCCGATCACCGCGCAGGTGTCGGCCAGCGCATTGCAGATGCATCCGGAGGTCACGGTCATTCTGGACGCGGAGGCTGGTTCCAGACTGAAACGAGCCGACTATTACAAGTGGATCTTCGAGGAGAAGAAGCGGTTGATCCCGCGCCTGATCGGCAAGGTAACCTGACGATCCATCGGATTTCTGCCCGGACGACGAGGCCCTCACTGCTCGGAGGGTGGGTTGGGGTGGCCCACCCTTCGGGGTGGGGGTTTCGCCCGGGCAACTCCGTCGCACGTGACCCAGCCTCCTCTGGAGTGCGACGAAGAACGACAACGGCGCCTGGCTGATGGCGTCCCCTCTGGGTACAACGGAGGTTCAAACCGCGCGCTCCGGGCGCGAAACGAACGCACGGCTGCGCGCAGAGGGGAGGAGTTCGGTGAACGTCTGCTCCGTCCGGCGACAGTGTCTTCGTGGAGTCGTTCCTGACCCACGCTTGCGTCTCACGCTCCTGACGGTCTTTGTCTCGCTGGTCACCGCGGTGCTCGTTGGGTGTCGCCCCACCGGCCAAACCGAGTCGCTCTCGCCGGGCGACGCAGAGCGCCAGTCAACTCCGCCCCAGGTCGTCCCAAACGAACTTCTCGCCCGTCAGTTGTACACCTTCGATGAGGCAGAGCTCGACCTCTATCTCCGAGGGGTGCGCCAGCTCGAGCCCGAGCTCACTGGGCGGATCGTCAGCCTCGGGCGCAAGAACATCGGCCAACCCTACGAGATCTATCTGCTCGGTGAGTTTCCCTTTGAGCTGCACGATCCCGATCCGATCTACTGCCTGAGCAAGGGCGACTGCGTCACCTTCTGCGAGCACACCTATGCGATGGCGCTCAGCTCCGACTGGTGGAGCTTCCTGGCGACGCTTCAGCGATTGCGCTATCGCGATGGGGTGATCGGGATGGTCACCCGTAACCACTTCACGATCGCGGACTGGAACCGCAACAACTCCTTTCTCTTCGAGGATCTCACCGCCAAGCTCGGCGAGGGCAGCGTAGCAACTCCGTTGAACCAGATCTGCCGCCGGGCGAGATTCTTCGCTCGCTTCGGGATCGGGCAGGACATTCCCGACGAGCCCATCGAGAACACCTACATCCCCAAGGAGCGCGTCCCCGAGATTCTGAGCGAGCTGCGCAACGCCGATCTGGTGAACATCATCCGCGGCAGCAAGAAGTCGCAGTGGGCCGGCCACGCGGCCATGATCGCCCTGGGAGACGATGGAACGGTCAACCTACTGCACTCCGCCCGCCCGGCGGTGCGCGAGCAGCCGATCCTCGAATACCTCGAAAAGGACAAGCGCTGCGTCGGCATCAAGATCTCCCGACTACGACCGGGCGCCGAAACGATAATGCGGCAGACGCTGCGAGACTCACCGAACGCGACGGAAGTGAGTCCCGCGGCGATGATGTCCGCCTTGAATCTCCGGCGAGACGCCGCCCCCCCCACCGCCAAGCCGCCCATGCTCGACTGGCGCCAAGCCTCTCGGCTGCAGGAGTATCGCCTCGGATACGATGTTCCGGTCGATGACGAACTCCAGACCGCCTTGGAGGAGATCGATCGCCGGCTGGGCGAGCAGCTCGGTATCCCCGATTCGGATCGGGCTTTGGGGGTTCTGGAGCTTAACGACCTGCGCCTGGCGATGGTCGATCCGGACCGGATGTTCTACGCCGCCAGCGTGCCCAAGATCTGCATCCTGCTGGCGTATATGCAGACCCATCCCGAGATGATCACGGACATGCCCGACGACGTTAGGCGCGAACTGGGCCGCATGATCAAAGTCTCGGACAACACCCTGGCAGCCAAGTACGGCAAGATCGTCGGTATCGAGAAGGTCCAGGAAGTGCTGCAGTCCAAGCGCTACCGGTTCTACGACAAGGACCACGGCGGCGGTCTGTGGTACGGCAAGCACTACGCCACGGGCAAACCGCGCATTGGCGACCCGCTGTACGACCACTCGCACGGTGCCACCGTGCGCCAGGCTCTGCGCTATTACCTGATGCTCGAGCAGGGTCGCCTGATAGGCTCCGCAGCGTGCGTGAAGATGAAGCAGATCTTCGCCGCGCCCGAGCTCGAGTTTGGCAACGGGAAGTTCGTAGCCGGCCTGCAGGGTCGCGACCTCAGCCTGATCCGTAAGGGGGGTACGTGGAGAGACTGGTATCTCGATACGGCGCGCATCGAACACGGTCGGCGGGTCTACCTGCTCGCCGGGATGGTCCATCATCCCAAGGGTGCGGAGTACCTGGCCCAAGCCGCCGCCGCCCTCGACGATTATCTGTGCGGACCGCCGACGGCCAAGCCGTTCGAACACAAGCTCATTACCCATCAACGCCCGGGCGACTTCGGCGCTGATACTGCCGGTCGATCGGGAGTCAGCCTGGCGTGCGCTCCGCCGACCGCAACCGCGTTTGAGTCGCCCGTCATTGTCAGCGACACGCTGTTCAATGAGGTGGTGCTCTCCTGGAACATCGACGCTCCGCCCGGCGCGGGGTTCTCCGTCGAGGCGCGGGTGGGCCGCCGCCGAGACGACACTTGGTCACCGTATCTGTACTTCTCCGACTGGGGCACAGTGGTCCCGCCGCAGGACCGGCGGATCGAGTGCGACCAGGGGGAGATTGACGTCGATTACTTCGTGTCCGAAGAGCGTTACGATCGCGTGCAATACCGCGTGCGGACTCAGTGCCCCGAGTCATCCGACAACAGCGGCACGCCCCCCGCGACCCTGCGGATCGCCCGCATGGCTGTGTGCCTGAGCGACACCAGCGGACGAATCACCGCCGTGCCCCGCCGGGCGGAAGCAACCGTGCCGGACACGTCCTGGAAACGTCGCCTGCCCGTGCCCTACCGTAGCCAGCGGGTCGAACGGAAGGAACTCTCCGGGCGCATCTGCAGCCCCACCTCGGTGGCGATGGTCCTAGACTACCGTGGGGTCTCCCAACCCACCGTCGATGTCGCCGAGCGCATCTACGACGACACTTACGACATCTACGGCAACTGGCCTCGCGCCGTGCAAGCCGCGTACGCCTACGGAGTACCCGGTTACCTGACCCGATTCTCCCATTGGTCGCAGATCGAACGGGCTATCGCGAACGATCAGCCGCTGGTCATGTCCATCCGGGCAAACGAAGGAGAGCTGGCTGACGCACCCTATGCCTCCACCGAAGGCCATCTGCTCGTTCTCACCGGATTCGACGAGGATGGCAATGTCACCGTTAACGACCCGGCGGCATCCTCGCCGGAGCAGGGCCAGCTCACCTACACGCGAAACGACGTGGAGACGGTCTGGCTACGGGCCAGGGGCGGAACCGCTTATGTGTTCGAGCCGCTCCCCGACCGTCTTCCGATCGAGCCTTCCGCCGCTCATCCGGACGAGCCGCTGGTGGACGTGTCCGATATCGACCCGCGGATCATGATCGACATCCGCTACGCCACCTCAGCGAACTTCACCGGCCAACCGCTGTATCCGACCGCGCGTTGCCTGCTGCGCGAATCAGTGGCCCGGCGGCTGAGCCGAGTCCAGGATCGGCTGGTCCGGCGTGGTTTGGGCCTGAAGATCTTCGACGGCTACCGCCCGCTGTCCGTGCAGCGGAAGATGTGGGAGATCATGCCCGACCCCGCCTTCGTCGCCGACCCAGCCAAGGGCTCGCGCCATAATCGCGGCGCCGCAGTCGATGTCACCCTGGTCGATGCCCAGGGGCGCGAACTCGAAATGCCCACGCCATACGACGACTTCACTCCCGCCGCTCATCGCGACTACTCCGGGGGAAGCAAGGCTTCACGTCAGCATCGCGATTCGCTCATCGAGGTGATGACCGCCGAGGGTTTCACCGTGCTTGACACAGAGTGGTGGCACTTCGACGCCCCCGGTTGGCGACAGTACGGCCTGCTGGACGTCTCCCTGACCGACATTCCATAGACCCTGTCGCTCCCCCCACCTCATAATGGGAGGAACCAGCCGCGGATTGGCGCGGATGAACGCGGATGAGGGTTCCTTCTGATCCGCGTTGATCGGTGTGGATCCGCAGCTCCATAAGTTCGATGCGGGTTCTTATCGGTAGACCCGAGCCATGTAAGCCCCCACCCTTTGCTGAAGCAAGGGATGGGGCACCCGACCGTACAGACCTTGCGCCTTTTGAGCATCTTCGCGGCCAGTCTGTCCCCCGCCTGGAGATCCGCCTGCAGGCGGATCAACGAGATGGGCCACCCACCCGCAATGGGAAGGACCAACCGCGGACTGACGAAGATAGACGCGGATAGGGGTGCTCTCCAATCCGCGTTGATCGGTGTGTATCCGCGGCTCCATCAGTTCGATGCGGATTCTGATCGGCAGGCTCAAACTGCACTTGGTATCAGGTCCGATCATAGTTGCGGAGATTCTGCCGGCGGATCGGCTTCGCACGAACCGCCGGTGAGCTTATCATACGGACATGGCGACGGTTGTTCTGCACAACGTGACCCGGCAGTTCGGCAGCAAAGTGGTGCTCGAGGCGGTGAGTCTGGAGATCCACAGCGGCCAGACCGCCGGATTGGTGGGGGCTAACGGTGCGGGGAAGACCACGCTGTTTCGCCTGATTACCGGCGAACTCGAGCCGGACCTGGGCACGGTGACTCGATCCAAGGGGCTGGGGATCGGTTTCCTCGAACAGGAACCGCTGTTGGACTCGCAGCGGACGCTGTACGAAGAGGTCGCCACCGCCTACGCCGAGCTCAAGGCCATGGAGGAGAAGCTGCATCGACTCTCCGAGCGTATCGCCGCCCATCATGACGATCCGCGCCTGCCGCAGAGCATGGCTGAGTATGACCGCCTGCACGCTCGGTTCGAGATCGGCGGTGGTCATCAGATGGAGGTGCGGATCAACGAAGTGCTCGGAGGGCTGGGATTCACCGAGGCGGACCGCGAACTACCGATCTCCGCCCTCTCCGGAGGGCAGAAATGCAGGGCTGCCCTGGCCAAGCTGCTCTTGCAGGACCAGCGGATGCTGCTGTTGGATGAGCCCACTAACCACCTGGACATCGACGCCACCCGCTGGTTGGAGAAGTTTCTGGCGGGTCATCACGGGGGGGCGGTGATCATCTCGCATGACCGCTACCTGCTCGACCGACTGGCTGAGCGGATCATCGAAGTCGAGAATCGTGGGGCGGTTTCCTACCCGGGCAACTACACCAACTTCGTCGCCACCAAGGAGCGACGCCGTCTGACCCAAGCCCGCCAGTACGCCCAGGATCAAGCCTACATCGCCAAGGAGCGAGACTTCATCGCCAAGCACCACGCCGCCCAGCGGGGCAAGCAGGCTCGCGGACGCCTGACTCGCCTCGAGCGGAGGCTGGGTGCTGGTGAGTTCGTGACTGCGAATCCAACGGATCGGCGTCGGGCCAAGCTCGGGTTCGCCAAGGCATCCAGCGGTGGTCAGATGGTGCTGCGCTGCGAGGAAGCAGCCAAGCGCTACGGCGAGAAGGTGTTGTTCGCAGACCTTACCTTTGATGTCACCCGCGGTCAGCGCTGGGGTATAACCGGAGCCAACGGAACCGGTAAGACCACGCTGCTGCGCATCGCCATGCGCCAGGTGGAGGCGGACACCGGCCTGGTGCGTCTGTATGAGAATCTCCGGGTGGGCTACTACGATCAGGAACACGGCGAGCTGGATCGTTCGATGACGGTGGTGGAGTCAATCCGCCAGGTGCGCCCGGACATGCTCGAAGCGGCGGCGCGCTCGTATCTCGGACGGTACCTGTTCTCCGGCGACGACGTGTTCAAACCGATCGCCAAGTGTTCCGGGGGCGAGCAAAGCCGCATACGCCTGGCTCGATTGATCCTCGCCGAACCGCAGGTTCTCATCCTGGACGAGCCCACCAATCATCTGGACATCGCCAGTCGGGAGGCGCTCGAGGACGCCTTACTGGACTTCGACGGTACGGTCATCGCAGTGAGCCACGACCGCTACTTCCTCGACCGGGTGGTTGAGCATCTCCTGGTGCTCGCCCCTGGGCAACATCGTCTCGTCACCGGGAACTACAGCACCTACGTCGAGCTGGTCGAAGCCGAGAAATCCCGTGAAGCTGCGGCAGCCACTGCGACGGTTCGGGCGTCTGCGGTACGGTCCGCCAGGCCCGTACGCCGCCTGCGCAGCTCAAAGTACGACCGGCTTTCGATCGACGAAATCGAGGATCTGATCGGCGAGAGCGAGGCTAGAATCACTGAGCTGACCGACCGCTTCGCCGACGAGGGGCTATATCGGGACCCGGAGGCGTCCAGGCGTCTGCAGGAGACACTCGAAACAGAGCGTGAGGTCCTGGCGGAGCTGGAGGACCACTGGTACCATCGAATCGAGCACGCGTGAGCTCGCCGAGACGGCCCTTGCCCAGCCGACACCGATAGGATAGACTGGCGGGTCTGTGTGCCGAGAGCGGCTGCGGGATGCACGTGAGCTTTGCGGGGTGAAGCCGCCTCCGCCGAGCACACCCCGGTTGGAACCCTTTGGGATTCGGTACGTTCCGACTCGATGAGGGGACTCGGCTGATTTGGAGCAGCGTAGGTTGTATGTCAAAATCTGAGGCCACCGAGCTGGAGGGAACCGTCGTCAAGGCTCTGCCTAATGCCATGTTCATGGTGGAGGCTGAATTGGCTGAGGGGGAGACCCATCGCATTCTCGCACACTTGTCCGGGCGAATGCGCAAGTACTACATTAGGATCGTCCCTGGGGACCGAGTGCTAGTCGAAGTCTCTCCATATGATCTGGCCCGCGGTCGGATCACCTACCGCCGATAATCCATAGTTGGCCTGTATTCAACGAGCCCCAGCGCGCCGCGTGCCTTCCGCCGAATCCGCGCATAGTCCAACTGCCAAAGGCCATGTCGGCTGACCGCATACTCTCGCAGTTGTGACGACGCCCTTCTAGGCCGGTACGGCAGACATCCGACGACGACGCACCAGGATGGTGCCCGCCGTCACCAGCAGCAGACCCATGACGATCATGCCCCACTCGGACACCGTGGGCACAGGATTCGGCGTGACCGTGATCGTCCCATCCATGCCAGACCCAAAGTGAACGCTGCAATAGTAGGGATAGACGTTCCCGGGCATGGCATTGGCGCTCAAGAAGGCAGCGTCAAACGTGACCTCGAAGGTGGTCCCGCCTACGCTCGTCGGAGACCCCGAATCGAAGTTGCCGTCGTAAGCACCGCCAACGCCACTCTCCACATCGTGGAACCCGCCGGCCCAGGTCCATTTCACCGTGTCACCCTCATCCACGGTTAGCGCGTCTGGCGTAAACACGAAGCCCGGCCCCACGTCCACGTTGTGGGTCGCCGCCTGCGCCACCCCTGCCACACCGACCATCACCATCCACACCCACATACAATGCGTCGCGCGATTCATCCTGAGTCTCCTCCGCCGCTATAAAACACGTCATCCGAACAGCCCGCCGTACGGACAGCGCCCAGCGGTTTGCGCCAACCTTGGACCGCGCGCACACCCCTCCCCTGCTCCTCGAGCTGCGCACAACCAGATCAGTCAGCGTCCTGAGTCTCGGCCCGTAGGTGGGAGTATAGCGCGTCGTCTCGGCGATTCAATCGAATCGCCTCGGCGCCGTCAGCGCGGGTGCCCCGTCCTTTGCCGCAGCAAAGGGTGGGGGCTTGCAGTCCTGTGCGATGGGGAAGTTCCCACCCTTTCTCTCAGAAAGGATGGGGCACCCTTGCCGTTCGGTTTGCCTTCCCGGAGTTCTTGCGTACTCGCTGTCCTCCGCCCCTAACGGGGCGGGTGCGTTGGGTGGTTCGGTTTCCAGGGGTTGCGCTGCGCTTCACCCCTGGCTAGAACCGTGCGCCCCTCCGGGGCGATGCCCTTGGCTGCAGCCGTACACCGCTCCGGGGCGATGCCCTTGGCTACAGCCGTACACCGCTTCGGGACGATGCGTCTGGATACAACCGTGCGCCTCCCTGGGCAACTTCTCCTCAGGGCAAGTTCCCTCCATGGCGTGCGCTGCCTAGGAGGAATGAGTCCCTGGCCAAGACGATAGGCAGGACGTCACGCCCACCAGATCTACCGACTTTTCGGGAGGAGAGCCAATAATGAAGAATGAGCTAGACGGGCGAAGTCGTCTTCTTTCCGCAGGGTGCCATCCTCATCCCGGAGGGTGAGCATGCCGCCGGGTCAATCATGGCCACGCTGCGCGCCGGCCATGGCACCCTGCATCTTGTCCCCACCGCTGGAAGGGATGTGGTGCCCGCTAATCACGAATCGAGCATGCGCTAGGCGGGCGAGGTCGTCTTCTTTCCGCCGCCCCACCAGCGCTGGAGCAGCCCCCTGTTGGCCGCGTTGGGTTTCACGTCTTCACCCGTGCCACTCCCCTGGGTGATGGTCTTCGCCAACTCGTGGATCGCCAGGCGTACGGGACTGTTGGGTGCATCCGCCACAATGGGGTGTCCGAAGTCCGCGGCTGCGGTGACCCGGCGATAGTCGTTGGGGATCATGGCGAAGATCGGTCGGCGGAAGTGCTGCTCGACATCACCCGGCGTGATGCGCTGGTGTTCCGCTCGGCAGCGGTTGAGCACGATCTCGATCTTCGCCTCGTTGGCACCCATTTCCTGGAGGACGTCATATACCCGTGAGGCATTGCGGATGCTTGGAATGCTCAGCTGGGCTACGACCATGATCAGATCAGCCCCCTCCAGCGCCGCGGCGCTGAGGAAGCTGAACGAGCGAGGCAAATCCACGACTACGTTCTGATGCATGGCGGAAAGCACCCGCAGCGCCTGTTCCACACCTTCCGGGGTGACCTGGCGCGCGTCGGTGGCCTTGGTCGGGCGGCAGAGTAGGGCGACATCACAGGGGAGCTGGTGTATCGCCGACTCGACCATGGTGCGATCGATCGGCGTGCCGGTACCACAGAGATCAGCGATGGAGAAGCGCGGATCACAGTCGAAGGTGAAAGACGCGTCCCCGTATTCGAGATTCAGATCGACGAGCGCACAAATGCGCTTGGATACCTGGGCGAGTTCCATCGACAGGTTGCATGACAGGGTGGTGGCCCCGACCCCACCAGAAGCTCCGACGACACAGATCCGGTACGAGCTGTGCGGCATGGCCATGCGGGCTGCGCGAATCCTCTCGACAGCATTACGAAAGTCATGCTGATCAACGGGCGCACACACGAATTGGGCGCATCCGGCACGCATTGCGGAGATGATGGTCTGGGGGTCGGTCCGCCGGCTGACGCCCAGCACACTCATCTCGGGCACGGTATCGACGATGCGGCGTACCAGGTTCACCCCGAACTCGATGTCGGGGTCCAGGTTAACCAGCACTGCATTGAGCCCCCCGCCGCTCAGCTCGGCCTCCAGATCCTCCCAACGATCTGTTTCGAGGCGGAGATCCATGAGGCTGATCTTGCCGACAGCCTCCCGCAGGGCATCCTGCTGATCTTCCTCGGTGTTGAACACTGCAATGCTGAGATTGTTGTCCATGGTGGCGCTCATCAGGTACACATACCTCCGGCGTGCTACGTGCTACGTACACGTTCCATCCCCATGATGTATCGACGGCCTGCGCCCGGCGGTTACGCGAAAACCCCCGGAACGTGACCATCTCCCCATAAACAGCCACACCGGAGCAGCCCCTGGGGCGACTCCGGTGTGACCGAGCTGTCGTGTGTTTTCCTGGCTTAGGCCCGGGGGTGGGCCTCGTCATACGCCGTCTTGAGCCGGCGGGTGGTTACGTGAGTGTACACCTGGGTAGTCGAGATCGACTGGTGCCCAAGTAGTTCCTGGACGCTACGGAGATCGGCACCATTCTCCAGCATGTGGGTGGCAAAGGTGTGCCGCAGCGTGTGCGGGCTAATGGACGGGTCCAGCCCCGCCTGGGCGAGGTACTTGTCCAACTTGCGGCGTACGCTCCGCGTGCTGAGCCGCTGGCCGTGCTTGTTGACGAACAGCGCCTCCTGATTGAAGTTCGCGGAACGCGGGTCCGCCTTGCGCAAGCCCATGTACTTGTTGATCGCCGCCAGGGCGGTCGGTCCGACGGGTGCGATCCGCTGCTTGCGTCCCTTGCCTCGCACACGTAGCGACTGCCCAAGCGAGTCCACGTCGGCGATGTTCAGATCAACGAGTTCGCTCACGCGAATCCCGGTGGAGTACATCACCTCGAGCATGGCCCGATCGCGAGCGCCCAGCAGGGTCCCGTCGTCCGGGGTCTGGAGCAATTGGGTGATCTGCTCCATCTCCAGGAACTTGGGCAAGCGCTTCTCCTGCTTGGGAGTACGTATAGAAGCCAAGGGATTGGCTTGAACGTACGCCCGCCGGAGACAGAACTTGTAGAAGCTGCGCAAGGTCGCCAGCTTGCGGGCGATGGTGGACTTGGAGTAGTCCATCTTGCCCAGGTGAGCGAGATAGCGCCGGATCTGCTCGGTGTCCATCGCCACCAACTTCTGCTTGAGGTCGGTAGCCACGGCAACGGCCGTCCCGGACGGTGGGGTTTCGGGATACCCGCCGGTGTAACCGGACGGAGTCTGTCCCGCTTGACCCGAGTCCATGGACACGCCGCCCGCAAGGTAGCCGCAGAACTGCTTGAGGTCCGCAGCGTAGCACTTCGCGGTATGAGGCGAGAAGTGTCGCTCGAAGCTCAGGTAGTTCAGGAACTCGCTAATCAAAGGTATTTCGATCATGATCGCAAACTACACTCGGCGAATACCCTTAGCATTGACCTTGACCGGGTCATTGGCCAAGCGGCGCCTCTGCGCCGACCCCCGCATCCCTACGTGACGATCTGATCGAGCTCCATCTCCAACCGCCGTCCCATCTGGTAGCTCAGCACCGCAGCGTCAAACCAGTCAAACCGGCAAGTGCCGCTGTTAGCCATTTGCGAGAAGGAATCGATCACTTCAGCCTCACGTCCTGCCTCGTAGCGGAACACGTAGCGATCGGACCCCTTCACCAGAGACAACTGTCTGATGACGTTCATCGCTTCTCTTCTATCGCACAGTTGAGGCGGCAACTGTGGACAAAACATTTCCGGAAGCCAACTCTTCGATGATTGCATGGCAACAATACCGCAAGTAGTGCCGTTGGCTCGCCAGATACTTCTCCCAGCCGAAGGGCCCCAGCCCTTGTCGGCCCGCCGCGTACGCCCTTATCCCGCCGACGACTTCTCCATGGGTGGCGTCGAAGACTCGCTCGGCTTGGGCGAGCGGGGCGGTGGCGGACACTTGGGTCCCGACAGCAAAGGGCCTCGCCCGCCGGGCGACAAGTATCGGATCGAGGCTCCCGAGGGTACCGCCCCGCCGAAACCCGTACAGTTGAGCGGCGAGTCCCACGATCGGTGGTGAATACGGTTCATATTCGGTCACCGCAAAAACTAGGATCCCATCCGCTCCCAGGGCTTCCGCCACTTCCAGAGCATGACTGGGCGATCCGATCTCCTGGCGTCCCTGCCGCGCCAGTACAGCCAACACTCGGCTTACCGGGATGACCGTGACCCCTTCCAGGTGGCTCAGCTCGCTGGCCATCAGATCGGCTACCGAGCTGGGGTCAAAGTCCCTCCCCCCACTGAAGTTCAACGCCGGGGCCACCGCCAGAACCATCGCTCCCAGCGCACGGTTCGGGATCATGACCGTTTCGGTTGCTCTGGGCGTGCAGCCGGCTCCCCCTGCTGCCAATACCACCAGAAGCATCCCCGGTCCGGGTCGACCACTCCATCGTTTCCCGGCGTACTGGATCATCCTTGATCCTGTTCCTCCCTGCCGTCCGAATCCTCGCCGTACCGGACGATAACGGCTCCACGTTCGTCCGTTGGGCGCTATTCCCTACGATTCATCGTCCAAACCTGCGCCGTCCTGAACTACGGTTCTCGGGCGGTCTGGCGTTCTCATCCCGGAACATCCGCAGAACTCACCTCGTCAGGTCCGGACGCACCCTCCTCCCAGGCACGAGTCAGCGGTCCCGCCACATCCGACCCGCCCTTGGGTCCGCGGGGGGGCATGACTGACCAAACGTTCTCCTGTCCACCCCTGGTGCTGGTGAAGAAGACGCGTCCCAGCTTCGACCACACCGGGCCGAAGTTGCGACTGTGGCCGTCGGTCAGGCGGATCCGATTGGTCCCGTCCGCCTCGATGATCCAGATGTCCGAGGTCTCCGGTTCGGTGACCCCATCCGCATCCGGCGGCGGGTTCGGCCCGGCGGCGCAGAATGCCACCATCGTCCCGGTCGAGTCCCAGGTGGGGGCAATCGCCGCGAAGTCCGCGCTGAACACGAGCTCCGTCGGGTAGCGCGGTTCGCCGTCCACCAGATCGAGCGTCCACACGCTGAACCAGCGGCTGCCTCGCTCTCTGGCCCGCTGGTACAGAATCTTGTTTTCAATCGGTGACCATTCGGGGAAGACCCCGTGGCCGATGAAGCGCTTGGTCGCCCCCGCCTCCGCGTTGGCGGTCCAGAGCTCCCACTGTCCGCCGCCTTGCGGCAGGCTGCAGAACACCAGCCGCTGCCCGTCCGGCGACCAACTCGGATGCACTTCATCCGCCGGTCCCTGAGTGACCTGGATTGGCTGCTGGCCGTCGTTTCCGACGATCCACACATCCCAGTTGCCGGAGCGGTTGCTGGCGAACGCAATCCGTGAACCGTCCGGGCTGAACTCAGGGTGTACGTCGGAGGAAGGATCAGAGGTTAGCTGGGTGACTGCGGTGCCCAGAACGTGCTTGATGTACAAGTCCGGGTTGGGCGTATGCCGTGTCGAGCAGAAGAGCATGCGCTCGCCTCCGGCGTCGAGATCAGGATCGTAGTCCGCTCCTTCTTCGATAAACGTGTGCCTCAGCAGCGAGGTGTTCGCTCGACTGTAGTAGGGAACCCCGCCGCGTCCGGGCAACTCGCCGAACTGACTGATCTGGGGGTCACGTGCTGCCGCCAGAATCGGCTGGGGTGGAGGCGGAGGCTGCATGACCTGTGGTTCGGCAGCGGGCTGCTGACAACCGCAGAGACCCCACGCACCGAGCAGCGACACTGCCGCGATGCATCCGGTGATGATCCTCGAACGAATCATGGACACTTTTTGCGCCTTTCCAGTCGGAGCAGAGTGACAGCGAGGGCGTACCCCGCAGTTTTCCCACACGTCGGCGACGACAACTGAAATCATCGGAACAACCCTGGGACCGAATCAGAAGTTGCTCGCCGTACCGCCAGCCGGGGTCCCCTGTTTTGAGGCCACCGGCCACTCTGTCCGATAACTACCGAGTTTATCGTCTCCACAGGACCGGTCCTTGACCCTTCGATTCGGGCTTTTTCTGCGCCTGGCATGGCAGAATCTGCGGACTCGACGAGAAGGGTGCATCCCTAACAAGGTGGCAGAGACTGGCCAGGGTGGCATGGGCAAGCAGCAGCTTGCCCGTGGAATCGTCCAACACGGGCAAACAAGTTTGCCCATGCCACCCAAAGTGGGATGCACCCCGACGAGAATAGGGGCTGGCGGGTCCACCTCCCGCGGATCCAACGCACGCAAGCCGAAAGCCCCTTCAGGCCAGGTTCGGTTTCGACTAACATCCGCCCTGGAACGGCTGGGAAGCCCGCCCGGGTAGGCAGAGTGAGGGGACCCAGGGCAGGGCGACCTTTGCGAATCAACAGATAGGGTTTCAATCATGTCGGATCCTGCAGGGCCACGGGTAGCGTTTGTTAGCCTGGGATGCGCCAAGAACCTGGTTGATTCCGAGAAGATGCTCGGGCAACTGGCTGAGGCGGGTTGCGTCCTGACCAGCGAGGCTACCGATGCCGACGTGGTGGTGGTCAACACTTGTGGTTTTCTCGCCGCCGCCAGGGATGAAGCCACCGAGGTCATCCGGGAGATGGTCGAACTGAAGGCCCAGACCCGCCTGGGCGGCGTCGTGGTGGCGGGCTGCCTGGTCCAGCGGGATGGCGAGACTCTGCGAACCCAGGTCCCCGGGATCGATGCTCTGGTAGGCGTTCACAACCGGGATGATCTCGCCCGGGCGGTGCTCAGCGTCGCCTCTCCAGGCCCGGCGCGAGAGAAGACGGACACGTTCTTGGGTGACTACCACCCCCTGGTCGCGCTCGATACCGGGCGTTTGAGGCTCACTCCGCGTCACTACGCCTACCTGCGCATCAGCGAAGGGTGCGATCAGAAATGCACGTTTTGCACGATCCCCTCCATCCGCGGCCCGCTACGTTCCAAATCGCCGGAGGTGATCCTCGCGGAGGCTCGCGAGCTGGTCGCCGACGGAGCGGTCGAGCTGGTGCTGATCGGACAGGATACCACGAGCTACGGGGCGGATCAGGAGTCGGGTCCCGGTCTGGCGGGTCTGCTCCGCCAGCTTGACGAAGTCGAGGGGGTGCGTTGGCTTCGGTTGATGTACGCCTACCCCTCGGTGCTGACCGACGCGACGATCGATGCCCTGGCGCACTGCACTCGAATCGCGAAGTACGTTGACCTCCCTCTCCAGCACATCAACGACCGAGTCCTTAAATCCATGCACCGCCGGGTCACCCGCGCCCAGACCGAGGCTCTACTGGAAAGAATCCGCAACCGCATCCCCGGAGTTCACCTCCGGACCACCATGCTGGTCGGATTCCCCGGGGAAACGGATGCCGAGTTCAACGAGCTCGTCGATTTCGTTCTCGGATTCCGGTTTGATGCATTGGGCGTTTTCCCGTATTCATTGGAACCGGAAACGCCTTCCGGGCGTATGCGCAGCCAATTGCCCGAAGCGGTCAAGCAGGAGCGCGTGGAACGGTTGATGCTCGGGCAACAGGAGGTGGCCTTCGAGTTGGCGGACAGCCAACTAGGCCGGCGCTTCGAGGTGATGATCGACGGACCGGTCGAGGACGGGCATCAGCCCGCCCGCCATTCCGGCCAGGCTCCGGAGGTCGATAGCCGAACGCTGCTGACGGGCTGCGAGCTCCCGTCCGGTGAGGTTGTCGAGGTGCGTTGCACCGGTCGGCGAGACTACGACCTCACCGCGAAGCCGACGACCGTCGCCCTGCCCGTGCGGACGTTGCAGTAGCGGCCGGCGCCCCGCCGGCCGAGGAATGGCCCTGAACGCCGGGCACCACGGAGCAGACCGCCGCCTCGGGACTCGACCGCTTAACCACCACAACGCATGAAGATCAACCTACCCAACCAGATCACCATCGTCCGCCTGTTTCTTTCGATCGTCTTTATGGTCCTGCTGTCCCGCTATAAGGTGACCGACAGCCCCAGCCGCCTGCTCGACTGGTGCGGTGGTCTGTTCATCTTTGCGGCGTTAACTGACTGGCTGGACGGATACCTGGCTCGGCGCAACAACCAGGTCACCGCGCTGGGCCGGGTGCTGGACCCGTTCGTGGACAAGATTCTGATCTGCGGAGCCTTCATCCTGTTCCTGCGTCCGGAGTTCATTGACGCCGAGGGGCACAATGTGACCGGGGTAGCCGCGTGGATGGTCATCCTCATCGTGGGCCGCGAGCTGCTGGTTTCCGGTCTGCGCGGGTTTGTCGAGAGTCAGGGGCAGTCGTTTGGCGCATCCCTATCCGGTAAGACCAAGATGTGGATCCAGAGCACTGCGGTCCCGCTGGCCATCTTCTACATCGCCCACCCCCAGACCCTGCTGCGTAACCCCTCGGTCTCCTGGATTCTGCCGGTGGTGATCTGGATCACGGTGGCGGTTACTTTGGTTTCGATGGTGTCCTACTTGATCCGTGCCAAGCACTTCCTCTTTGAAGCGTCGAATCAGTGAGCGAGTTCTCCTATCTGCAGGGTCTGGTCCTTGGCATTCTTCAGGGGCTGGCTGAGTTCCTGCCGATCAGCAGCAGTGGACACTTGGCGCTGGCCCAGCAGGCCATGGGTCTGGATGCCGGTTCCCCGCCCATGCTGCTGTTCGACATAATCACCCACGTAGCGACCTTGGCGGCGGTTGGCCTGGTCTTCGCGGTCACCTTCCAGAGGTATCTCCGCCGGCTGATTCGGGAATCATCGTCCAGCTTCGCCGGGCGGCGGTTTGCGTGGCGGGTGGCGGGCTACGGCGTGTTGGCTTCTATCCCGACGGCGCTGATCGGACTGTTCCTGAATGACACGATCAAAACGGCATTTGGCTCACCGCGGGTCATCGCGGTGGGCTTGGTTACGACCGGCTGCCTGTTGTGGGTGATCGGCAGGATTCCGCGTCCGCGCCGCGGATGGCGACGGTTTCCGTGGTGGGGCGCCTTGGTGGTGGGCGTTGCTCAGGGCATTGCCATCTTCCCCGGCGTCTCGCGGAGTGGCTCGACCATTTGCGTAGCCCTGCTGCTGGGTCTCAAGCGACGCTGGGCGGGAGAGTTCAGCTTCTTCATCGCCGCTCCGGCGATCATCGGAGCCGCCATCCTGGAGACTAAGGACACGCTCGAGCTTCCGGTAGGAAACTTGGCTGACATCAGTTGGGGGCCGCTGGGCCTGGGAGCACTCTCAGCGTTCATCTCCGGCGTGGTGGCGTTGAAGATCCTGCTGGGAACCGTGCGGGCTGGTCGGCTCCAATTCTTCTGCTACTACTGCTGGGTGCTTGCCCTGGTGGTTCTGGCGATCGCCTGAACGGTATCCCCCCACCCTCTCTTTCAGGTTCTCCTCACGAAGAGTAGGTAGATCTGACAGGAGCAACGACCTGCCTGTCTCGTTTTGGCCAGGGACTCTCATCTCCTTGGCAGCGGACGCTATAGAGGGAACTTGCCCTGAAGGGAAGTCGCCCCGAAGCGGCACGGGGTTGTAGCCAGGCGCATCGCCCCGAGGCGGTGCAGGGTTGCAGCCAAGGGCATCGCCCCGAAGGGCATCGCCCCGAAGGGGCGCACGGTTATAGCCAGGGGTGAAGCGCAGCGGAACCCCTGGAAACCGAACCACCCAACGCACCCGCCCCGGCAGGGG
>JAAEQG010000265.1 GCA_024231775.1 bacterium | reverse complement strand
GCAAGTGCAACGAAAAACCGTAGCGCCCGAGATGAGCGCTGCTCCCGGGTTTGCTTCTAGCAGATTGACAGGCCACCCCAGTGAGTGAACTACACATAACCCTGTCTGACGGCCGGTCGCTGGTACACCGTCTGGGTGACGTTCCGGCGATGATCGGGAGAGACCCAAGCTGCGAGATCGCCCTCGATGAACCGAGTGCCTCGCGACAGCACGCTCGGATTCGCCCGGCGGGCGACGCCTATGTCATTGAAGACCAGGGCAGCAAGAACAGCACTCTGGTCAACGGGGCTCCGACGTCTTCGGCGCGCCTGTTCGACGGGGACGTGATCATGGTGGGCGCCGTGCAGTTGGTGTTCCGCGCCGACCCGGGTGGGGAGATGACCGCAGCCGTAGTGCTCACCGATGAGCTGCCGTCGAGGGAGGCTGCCAGCTTCAGCCCGGCGCGTGATCCGCTCTCGCTTCCCCAGCGTCGGCTGGAGATGCTCTATGAGTTGAGCGGGCGCTTGACCTCCCTGCGCACAGGTGCCGACCTGCTCGAGGACGCGATGGACATCTGCTTCGAGACCCTGCGCTTCGAGCGCGGAGCCATCGCCATCCGTCCACCGAACCGGCGGACTGTGGATTGGCCGGTGGTGCGCAACCTGCGCGACCGCGAGGGAGGGCTGGCCATCAGCCGAACGCTGGTGGGGCGGGCGATGGACCACGGCGAGCGAGCCATCGTCAACGAGGGTGACCCCAACGCGATCGACCCCACGGTGAGCATGGTTCAACACGGGATTCGCTCGGCGATGTGCGTCCCGCTGATGCACGACGACGAGATTCTGGGCATCATCTACGGCGACCGTGTGTCCACGGGAACCGTCTACTCCTCCGAGGATGTGGACTTCCTCTCGGGCCTGGCCCGGCAGATCGCCATCGGTCTGATCAACAGCCGGTTGATGGAGGAACAGAAGCTCAAAGTCCTCCTGGAGAACGAGATCTCTCTGGCCCGCGACATTCAGCGGGCACTGTTTCCGGCAACGCTGCCGAATCACGCGCAGTTCGAGGTAGCGGCGCTGAACAAGCCCGGGCGTCATGTCAGCGGCGACTACTACGACGTGATCGAGCTCGGCGACGGTCGTCTGGGCGTTCTCATCGCCGATGTCACCGGGGAGGGAGTAGCCTCGTCCCTGCTGATGGCCAACCTTCAGGCGGCGGTCCGGGTGACCCTGGTCGAGTTGGACGATCCCGGCGTCATGTTGACCCGCTGGAACCGCCTGGTGTACGGCAACACGGACGCGTCAAAGTTCATCACCTGCATGACGGCGATCCTCGAACCGGATACCCGAATGATCCGCATTGCCTCCGCGGGGCACCACGCGCCTTGGCTGCTCAGGAATGAGCCGGCGGACTGCGGGGCGCTGGAGTCTGAGCCCGGTTTCCCCCTGGGTGTGGTTGCGGACGCCCAGTACACGACTACGTCGATCGAGCTGGGCAAGGCGCCCTGCACGCTCTACGCCTGCACCGACGGCGTCTTCGAGGCCATGGACCCCGCCCAGCAGGAGTTCGGCCACGAGCGGATGCACGCGGTACTCGCCGGATGCCGCTCGGGCGATCCCCAAGAGCTCATCGACGCGATGCACGCGGCGATTCTGGAGTTCGCCGGCGACGCTCCGCAGAGCGACGACATTACCATGCTGACGGTCCGCATGCCTTGACCCAGCCCACCGAAGCGCGGGCGCGGTCTTGCGATTCCGTCTGCTGAAGGCGGCTTACTTGGTCGGCCATGCTCACTCCCCTGCACACTCTGCGACGCTTCTATCGGTGGAACGCCCCGATCTACGATCTGACCAGATGGCCGCTGCTGCGCGGGCGTCGCGCCGCAGTGTCCGCCATGCAGCTCTCGCCAGGCAACCGCGTGCTGGAGATCGGCTGCGGTACGGGAGCCAACCTGACCCGGCTGGCCCGGGCGCTTGGCGAGCATCCGCCCGTCGTGGGCGTGGACCTGTCCCATCACATGCTGCGTCGGGCGCGGCGTCGCCATCCTCGCGCACGGCTGATTCAAGCCGATGCGGCGCGGATGCCCCTGAACGTACGGTTTGACGTGATCTTGGTCTCCTACGCTCTAAGCATGATTCCCGACTGGCAGACGGCGCTGGCCCAGGCCCGCGACCTGCTCGATCCCGGGGGGCGAATGGTGATTCTCGATTTCGCCCATTGCGGCGCGCAGCCCACTATGCTGGGCGCGATGTTCGCGGGCTACCTGAGGTGGAACCACGTATGTCCGCGGCGCGATCTCCAGGGAGCCATGGAGAAACGGGGACTGCGTACCGAGGAACTCGACTCAGGACATCGATACCTGACCCTGCTGCGCGGATTCAACTCGAGGGAATGAAGCTCGCGGACTAAACGTCGATTTGCACGCTGGCCAGGCCCAGGGCTACGTCGTCAGTGAAGTCGAAGACCTTCTCCAAGCCGGTGACCAGGAATACGCCCCACACGTGCGTGCTGACACCACAGAGCTTGAGCTTGCGGCGATTGCTGACACACACAGTCTTGCGGAGCTTCAACAGCCTAGCGATGTTGGAGGAGTTGAGGTAGGTCACCTGGGAGAAGTTGAGCACAACGTCATGGTTCGGATCGGCTTCCACCTGCTCGCCGAGCGCAGCCAGATCGTCTGAGAACGCGGGGTCGTCCTGCAAATCCCCCAGCAGAATATTCTCCGACCAACTCTGCACCGTCATAGGATCAACTCCAGAATCCAGGCTCGCACCATATCCACGGCGCCCGGCACTGTCAAACACCGACGGTCCGCCGGGTGCGTGACAGTATGGGCGAGCTCTTGAGCGTTCTGTTGCCGCGCGATTGTCTCCGCGCGATTGTCTCCGCGCGATCATCGCCGCGTTTGGACGATCCTCTTCGCCCTGAAAGGGCGCACTATGACAGCCCAGGGCAACGCCCTGGGGAGGGAT
>JAAEQG010000264.1 GCA_024231775.1 bacterium | reverse complement strand
GACCCGGACCAAGGTACATCTCCGGTGATCATCACACTGGCGTTTTCCGAATCCGTTACCGATGTTGCCTTCGAGATCTCTGATATCGACTGGTCTGCTGCGGGGGGAGGTCAGAACTCCAGGCTCGACCAAGTCGTGATCACCAGCGACACCGCAAGCCCCCTTACGCTCGGGTACAAGACGGGAACTCCGACTTTCACGATCGCTGGTAACACGGCAACGGCCATTAATCTTTCGAGCAGTAGTGCCGACGAAGACGGCACGGTGCAGGTCAGTTTCACCAGTGCGGTGAACACGGTGACCGTTACCTATAATGAAGCTTCAGGGAACAGTAATCCCGCCGGTCGTGGCATCGGGCTGTTCTTCATGCTGACGGAAACACCCGTCGAGCTGATGAGCTTCTCGATCGAGTAGCCGCTGGTCACCACACCGGGGGGCTGACCGGAGCCGAGGGTTGGATATCGAGCCATGAATCGTCGCCTGGCGCATGAGGGGGACGCTAGCGCAACCCCGCCTCGGTTGGGCACCGCGGCGATCGAGCGTGAGCTGTCGCTGCTCGAAGGCCTGCGCGCCGTGCCGCCCCGAGTCGCCCGGCGCCACGGCGTGATCCCTTTGCGCTACGAAGGCGATCGACTGATCGCCGGGTCCCGCGATCCGCGTTGCCTGCAAGCCCGCGACGCGTTGCACCGGTTGGGCCACACCGAGGTCGCGATGGAGCCGATTTCGGAGAAGCGGTACCAGGAGGTGATGGCCAAGTGGTACGGCCCCACCGGAGACGTGGCCGAATACGTCGCTCATCTTCCCCG
>JAAEQG010000263.1 GCA_024231775.1 bacterium | reverse complement strand
CACGCTGTCAGAACGGATCCAGCCTTCGCTGTGGGTGCCCGGCCCCTGGTCTCCGACCGTCGCCGTTCCAAACGAGCCGCACTCATATCATTTTGGGGATCCCTATGCAACGCTAGGGTTCAGCCAGCCACCGCCCAGCGACGTCAGGTGGCAGGACGTCGAGACGCTGATCTCGGCCCTTGGTGGCGAGGTTCTGCACATGCGCGGCTCGGTGGTGGCCTTCACGCTCCACGGCCGGCGCGGTGTCTTCCATCGCCCGCACCCCGGTCCGGAAGCCAAACGCGGTCAGCTGCGCCGCGTTCGGCGTTTTCTCGGCAACGCTGGGGTCGCGAGGCCGACAGGAGGCAAGTCATGAGCAAAGCGCTTCAGCATCGGGGCTACTTCGGAGCCGTGGAGTTCGACTACGACGACCACACCTTCTACGGCGACGTGATCAACATACGCGACGTCATCTCTTTCGAGGGCCAGACCGTGGAAGAGCTGGAGAGCTCGTTTCAGACCGCGGTCGACGCCTACCTGGAGCTGTGCGCACAGCAGGGCGTCGAGCCGGAGAAGCCCTTTTCCGGACAGCTGCCGCTGCGCACCACCCCGGCCGTCCACCTGGCCCT
>JAAEQG010000262.1 GCA_024231775.1 bacterium | reverse complement strand
GCCTCCGCGTAGCTCGGAGCCTTCCGGATTGCCTCGCCGCAGTGTTCGGCGGCTTCGTCCAGGCGGTTGTCGGCAACCAAAGCCCTGGCTAGCTGGCAGTGCGACTCGGAACGGTTCGGCTGGAGACGCAGCGACTGCTGGAGACTGCTGATGGACTCCTCGAAGGCGCCGCGGTCGAAGAGACCCAACCCCAGATTGTGGTACGCCTCCGCCCACGTCGGGCGCTGCTCCAAAGCGTGGCGATAATGCGTAATCGCTTCGTCGATCATACCCTGCCCCCGGAGGGCCAAGGCCAGATCGTGGTGGGCGGTGGCATCGTCGGGCTGGGCTTTCAGCGCTGCGCGGGCGTGCGCCGCAGCTTGGTCCAGGTTGCCCAGTCGTCGGTGCTCGACGCTGAGCTGGTGGTGGGCTCGGAGGTTCTGTGGACGCTGCTCCAGCACGTCAGCCCACATCGTCAGGGCGCTCTGATAGTCCTGGTTGCGTTCGACCGAGGCGTAGCCCAGGGCTGCGATCGCCAGCCCCGCCAGAATCCCCCCAGCCCCGGCGCGGACTCGCGGACGCTTCTGCGCAACCCGGTGCAACCCGGAGCCGAGCAACCTCCGGACCGCAACAACGACCACGACGATCACCGCTGTCAGGGGCAGGTACATCCGTTGTTCGGACACCGGTTGCTCAGTTGGAATGGAGCTCGACGTCGGAGCCAGAAGCAGGAAGAAGCATGTCCCCGCAAAACCTAACCAGCGCCGCGAACGCCAGGCCCACAATGAACCCGCCACCAAGAGGAGGATGGCTGGTGCAGCCAACGCCGTCGTCGCCACCGGACCGCCGTAATCGAGACACAGGCCTTGTGGCCAGAAGCATAACCTGAGGTAGTGTAGAATCACGCTTGGTTGGGCGAGGGCGTAGTCCAGCGATATAGCCCCGGGGACATTGCCCAACGCCGCCGGCACGCCCCATGTCGCCGCTAATCCGGCGTACAAACCCAGTCGCCGCCCCCACAGCTCGCGAAACGACCGAGACAGAAACGCCCGGTCATAGAGAACGGCAACCACCGGAGCGGTGATCATGGTCAAGCTGCACCCCATCCCGGCGGCGCAGCAGAGGACCGACAGTCCGTACCACCCCATCGGCTGCGCCGCGCAGGCCCCACGAACCAGCGCATAAACCGTCAGCAGATAGAACGCTCCCGTCATCACCTCGCCACGGTACGCGATGCAGGTGACGCTGGCGGTCTGCAACGGGTGTACGACCCAGATCAACGCCACGATCAGCGCCAGCCATGAGGCGGATCGCCCCTCCGGCGCTCGGTTCGTCGCGGCGGACAGGGTGCGGCCTACGACACCGAAGAGGATAAGGCCGGCGAGAATATGAACGGCGATGTTGAATGCGTGGTAGCTCCACACCGCAAAGCCGCTGATGGTGTGGTTGATGGCCAGGGAGATTCGGACCAGGGGTTGACGGCCATCAACCGTCGTGTCCCACACGGCCCCTTGATCGGGGGTCGGGCCGTCAAAGAGCCCTTGGGCACCGTCGAAAAGGAACACCCCGGGGAAGCTGTTCAGGTATGCCGAAGCGCCAGCGAGAACGATCAGCAGAATCGCCATCCGCCCACGCCACGCCGCAGGCTTCTCACCGGTGTTATCGAGGATCATTCCAATGACTCCGCGGTGGAAAGTAGCACGCCCGTGGGAATATGGAAAGGCTCGGTTGGGTGGCCCGGCCACGTTGCCGAGGGCGGACCGCGGAGCTCCTGCCCGGATGCTGCAAAAAACAAGCGGGGCCACCGAAGTTCGGCGGCCCCGCGCAGGTTATCTACATAACTCAGTGAAGTTGCCGACTAGCGGCGACGACGCAGCATCGCCAGACCACCCATCGCCAACAGCGCCAAGCTGGCCGGCTCGGGAACGTCCGTGACCACGAGGTTGTCGATGACACCGAAGCTCAACGCGGCGTTATCGGAAACCGAGGAGAACATATCGGTGTAGGTTAACTGCATACCACCATCGTAGTCGAAGCCGGAACCGATGGTGTTATCAAGGGTCCCGATTCTCAGACCGTCGATCACGAAGCGGACTTCCGCGTGACCTTCGAAGACGACCTTGGTGATGATCACCTCATGCCAGCCAAACGCCAACGTACCAGCCGCTGCCGTACCGGTCTGCTGGGGATAGTTGGCCACCTGGAAGGCCGGGGCCGGCTGACCGGCGAAGTAGGCGCTCAGGTCTACGCCCGAGTTGTTGTTGGTGTCCACACTGTACTGACCGCTGGCCACAAACTGCTCGCTGGTGGTCTTGTACATGCGGTAGTCGCGACTCGAGCCGCCATCACCGTCACAGAGCATGTGGCCGCCCACGCCCGAGGCGGACGGACGAATGACCGTGGTGCCGTCATAGCCGATTCCGCCGCCCATGAACTCTGTCGAGCCGGTTCCGCCGCCGGGCATCGGACCGTTCATGTTGATCCACATGTCGAACTTGATCTGCGAGTAATCCGGCAGGATCAGCCCCGTCGGAGTCGCCGTGACACCAGCACCAAGGGAGGCGCTGAGGTTGGCCTCCATCTTCAGCCCCAGAGTGTCCGCGCCGCCGGGGGCCGCAGGAATACCCATGGTGCTGTAGTCCCAGGCAAACGTGTGGGCGGTATCTGCGTCTGCGTTAACCGTCCACCCTGGTCCAAGCGGAGTGTTGAAGTCCTCCGTAAATATGTCCGCACCAAACGCCAGCCCTGGCATAAGGGCCAACACCACCCCAATAACTCCTACTTTCAATCTCATGTGTTCTCCTCCGATGGGCGCTCCCGCGCGAGAGTAACGATAGCGTATCGCGCTCAGACGGGAACTCACCCGCCTGACCATACGCACAGACAGCTCTGCCGTCTCTCTCTCGTAGCTCTCTCTTAGAAGGAGCGACCCCATGAAGGCATGGCTCGTCGGGCCACTTCCCAACCCCCCTTGATACCAATCCTAGTTTAGCCGATTTGCACGGGCCGATGCAAGCTCGAATCCGAGGGAGGTGCGGTTTTGTGACCCTGATTCCAGTGTAGCTTTAATTGTCGTGGAGGGCTTCCCTTCTTGTCCTCCGCCACTCCCCCACGCAACCCGCGCGCACGCCCCACCCCGCAGGATTTCGGACTGTCTCAGAATGCCCACCGCGGTGGTCTAGCGCCCGGTCTTGACGGCTAGGCGGCTCTTGATTTGTTGGAAGATCGCCCGGGTCGCTGTTGAACGATTCAGGGTGTAGAAGTGCAAGCCGGCGACATCGTTCTCAATCAGATCCAGGCACTGCTCGGTGGCGTGGAGCACGCCGACGTGGCGTACGGCGTCGGTGTCGTCCTCGACGGCTTCTATTTTGGTGAGCAGGTCTGGCGGGATGGCAGCTCCGCACATGTTGGTGAAGCGCTTGATCTGCTTGGCGCTCAGGACCGGCATGATCCCCGCGATAATGGGTACAAACACGCCGGCCTGGGCACATCGGTCTCGGAAACGGTAGAAGTCATCGTTGCCAAAGAAGAGCTGGGTGATCAGGAAGTTGACGCCTGCATCCACCTTGCGCTTGAGGTTATCGAGGTCGGCCTCCGGGCTGGCGGCTTCGGGGTGCGTCTCCGGGTGGCAAGCGGCTCCCAGGCACAGGCTGGGGTGGCGATCGCGGATGAAACCCGCCAATTCTCGGGCGTTGGCGAACCCGTCGGGGCGGGCGGTGAACCGCCCCTGCCCCTCCGGCGGATCACCGCGCAGGCACAGGATATTCTCCACCCGGTGATTCTTCAGGTCATCGACAATGTCCCCGATCTCGGCGCGGGTGTGCTCGACGCAGGTGAGGTGGGCCAGTGGCTCGATACCGCTGTCCCGTTTGATGCGGGCCACCAGCTCGAGCGTCTTCTTCCGCGTGCTGCCCCCGGCGCCATAGGTGACCGAAACGTAGCTGGGGCTCGACGGCTTGAGCGACTCGATCGTGCGGTACAGATCCCAGAACCCGATGTCGTCGCGGGGTGGGAAGAACTCGAAGGACAGCGTCGGCGAACGCTCGAAGATTTCGTCGATAATCCGCATAATCGCCTGGGTTTCTCAAAACGTCGGGGAACGCGGCCCTGCTGTCCACGCCAGCCCCCCACCGCCCATCTATCGGGCCCGCAGGCCCCCCGTGTTTAGGGTCGACCCACGAGCCTGCCGGGGGAGGCCGGCCCCAGCCTACCCCGAGCACCGCTCGCGCCCAGAGAGAAACCCGCAGTGAGCCCTCTCACGGCGGGTTCCAGCATGGGAGCGGTTGGATTCGAACCAACGAAGGCGTACGCCAACGGGTTTACAGCCCGTCCCCTTTGGCCAACTCGGGCACACTCCCGGCGATTCCTGCGTGGCAGCTTACCCCATGAAAGCGCGGAACTCAACCCATACAAAGTGGTTCGGTATGGACCGGTACTCGCCCTTCAAAAGGGCCGCCTGACGCCGCGGAACAGTTCGGCGCACAGGCGGCTTCCAGCTATCGTGGCACCCCCAGACAGCCTGACCACACACCCAGCCACAGGATGGCACGATCGGTCCCGGATGAGAGGGGCCAAGCTGCACGCCGGATTATAGGACGTCCGGGGAGCAGAAGTGAAGCTCGATGGTCGGCGGATTCTCCCACAACCCGAGCCCCAAGTGCCGGAGCGGGCTGTTCGTTGGCTCTTGGACCCACTCGCTTGCGCTCGGGGCTCTGATTGAGTGCCCGCAATGGGCGAGACCGGGCACGACCTCGCTGATTTGCGAACCGCCCGATTTGTCACGGGCTGTGTCGCCAATCCTGGATTCGAGAAGCGGACCCTGGGGCGGCGGGCGTTCTGATATAATCCACCCAGGCGAGTGCATCGTACGGCTGCTTCCCGATGATGGGGTGGACGGGAGCACCTGGACGCATGAGCCATGCCCACCCCGTCGATGAACCCGGTGTCCTTCGAGGTTTGACATGCACACAACAGCAATCTTCGGTCGTACAGGCATGGTGGTGCTTGGGGTGGCGGTGTTCGGCGCGGTAGTTCAGCCGGGATGGGCAGGGCCGGCGCGCAGCGAGCAAGCTGAAGACCTGATGCGGGCGTGGGTAGGACAGGCGACCCCGGCTGCTCCCGTCCCGGGGTGGGACCCAGCCTTGCCGCAGGGGACCCGCCTGGACGAGGTTCAGGTTCTGGAGCACGCCGCAGCCGCCTACGTCACGCTACCGGCGGAGTTCCTGGCGGACCTTACGGATATCGAGTGCGAGCGCATTGTTCGCGGGCAGGTCGAACAACTGCGGCAGGTGGAGGGCGTCACCACGTTTCTGCTCTTCGCCCGTCCCGCAGGCGATCCCGAGGCGGAGTATCGCCCGCTGCCTGACTTCCTTCCGCAGCCGACCGGCGAGTTGGACAAACCCGAGCCCGAGGGTGGTCTGCGCAGCGGCGGTCTGCCCACCTACAACCCCGGCCAGCCTGGCGGGGCTCTCTCCGGCAAGACCGTGTTCCTCAGTCCGGGACACGGCTGGTACTACTCGGACACGCTTCTACGCTGGGCGACACAACGGGGCAACTGGGGAGGCGTTATCGAAGACATGAGCAACGGCGAAGCCGTTCTGAATCACCTGGCCCGCTATCTGCACAACGCCGGAGCCAACGTGTGGACCTGTCGCGAGCGTGACTTCAATACTAACATGGTAATCGTGGACAACGGCGCCGGCGCCCCGGGATACACGACCGCTGGAAGCTGGACCAACAGCACCGCCGCGGGCACTTGGTATGGCAGCAATTACCAGTACAGCGCGGTGAATGCTTCCGAGACGGCTGTCGCCACGTTCGCCCCCCTGATTCCAGAGGCTGGCTTCTACGCGGTGTACGTGTGGACCCCGAGCGCCTCAAACCGCTCTACGGACGCCCAGGTGCGGGTCAACCACACCGGTGGAACGACGACGCACATTCTGCACATGCAGCGCGACGGGAACACCTGGCGCTTCCTGGGCCGCTACTACTTCGCGGCAGGTCGCAACTCGTCCACAGGATCGGTGGAGGTGTCCAATCAGGGTTCAGACCCTTCGAAGTACGTCATTGCCGACGCGGTTCGCTTTGGCGGAGGCATGGGGGACTACTCGGAGGGCGGAAGCGTCAGCGGATGGCCTCGATGGGAGGAATCGGGCCGGTACTTCCCGGTGTTCATGGGCCACACCAGCACGCCATACGGGACGGTTACGGCGATGCCGCGCTACGCCAAGTGGGAGAACGAGAGCTGGGAGGACTCGATCTACTTCTCCTGGCACAGCAACGCCACGGGCAGCCACACCGGCCATGGTACGCAGATGTACGTCTACGCTACCGGCAACGAACCGCCGGGGCCCTTTGGCGATTTCGACGGTGTCGTTGGCGGGAACACGCTGGCTACGCGCATCTTCGACGAAGTGATGAACGACATTCACGTGGACTGGGACGCCGGTTGGCCCGGCGGTAAGTACTCCGCCTGGTTCGGCGAGTTGAACCCGACCTACAACAACGAGATGCCGGCGTGCCTCATCGAGGTCGCCTATCACGACAGCGCCACCGATCAGCCGTCGCTGCTGGATCCCCGCTTCCGCGACCTCGTGGCCCGGGCGTGCTATCAGGGCATCGTGGACTGGTGGTACAACGACGCGGACGGACCCTCCGCGACGGCGATTCCCTTCAACACCCTATTGCCCGAACCTCCGACGCACCTTGCGGTACGTCGCATCAGCGCGGATACCGTGCGGGTAAGCTGGGATGCGCCGCCGTTCAACAGCGGAGATGGGTTGCTCGGCGCCGCCGCCACCGGATACCTCGTGCAGATGAGCCGCGACGGTTTCGGGTTCGATGACGGAACCGCGACGGCCAACACCGCCTTCGATGTCGGGGGGCTCGACGCCGGAACGGTGTACTACCTCCGGGTGATCGCCACGAACGCCGGCGGACAGTCGTTCCCCACCGAAATCGGCGGCGTGAAGCTGGACGAGGATGGCGTTCCGCCGGTGCTGGTGGTCAATGGGTTCGACCGGTTGGACCGCTCCGCTATGCTGTCCGAGGACGATCCCTACGACGCCGATCCGATGCTCCGCGAACGTCTCGAGCGCATGAATCACTACGGCTACGCGCGGACCTTTGCGGAAGCGCTCGATGCCATCGGGGTCGCGTTCGACTGGTGCTCCAACGAGGCCTTGCGCGACGACGATGTCGATCCGGCGCCCTATCAGGCGGTGATCTGGCAGAGCGGGGAGGAATCCACGGGGGACGACACCTTCGATTCGGTCGAGCAGAGTCGGCTGACGACCTACCTGAGTGGAGGCGGGAAGCTCTTCGTCTCCGGGGCGGAGATCGGTTGGGATCTGGACCATCTCGGCAATGGGACTTCGTTCTACAACAACTACCTGAAGGCGAGCTACAGCGCTGACGATGCGGGAACGTACACCGCGGCATCGGTCGCGGGATCGATCTTCGACGGTATTGGTTCGTTCACCTTTGACGACGGCAGCACCATCTACAACGTGGATTACCCGGACGTCATCACGCCCAGCGGGGGCAGTGCGGCTGCACTCAGCTACGTGGGGGGTACGGGCGGATCCGCCGGGGTGACCTACGACGGCGCTTTTCGGCTAGTCCATTTCGGGTTTCCGTTCGAGACCATCACTGACTCATTGCATCGCGTCAACGTGATGGCCGCGGTCATCGACTTCTTCGATATCGCCTCCAACGGTCTGGTTCCGGTCGAGGTGATCGTGGAGTCCCGCGAGGTGGACGGAGACGTGACCCCGGCGCCGACGTACGCGGAGAGCGGTGCCTGGGGCAGCAACGACACGGTCAAGAGCACCGTCGGCGGCTTGGTGGGATTGGGCAGCCGATACACCGAGTACACCCTGCCGAATCCGGGGACCGATCACGCCACCTTCGTGCCCGCCCTGGCCGCCGCCGGGAAGTACGAGGTCTTCGCGACCTGGGGCAACGAAGCCAACTGCCGCAACGCGCAGTTCACCGTCACCCACTTTCACGGCGACACCGTGCTGCTGCTTAATCAGATGCCGGACACCTTCGGAATGTTCAGCAATGCCAACCGCTGGGTGTCGTTGGGGGAGTACTGGTTTGAGGGCGGTCAGGACGTGGCTACTGCCTCGGTGGACCTGTCGGAGGAGACCGTAACGAGTCAGCCGGAAGCCGCATACCCCCCGCGAGTCTACGCGGACGCGGTCCGCTGGGACCCGCTCCACGGCTGGCCAGACGGAGATTCCAATGGTGACCAGCAGATCGATCTGGTCGATTTCGCCTCGTTCCAGTCCTGCATGACCGGGCCGAGTGGCGGATACGCCGAACCGGATTGCTGGGTGTTTGACTTCGACGTGGACAGCGACGTCGATCTTGACGACTTCGCCCCGTTTCAGTGCGTGTTCGGTGGCGGATAGGCTACGTCGTCGTCCCTGAAAAAAGCACCTGTTGGGCCGTGGAACCAGCCTGTGTAGAAGTGCAGAGGCGACGACGCGGACGCACAGCGTAGCACACTACTACTGACGCGTGACTGCGCCAAGCATGGTCCAATCCTGCACGCGCAGCGGTGGGGTCATCCCTTCCGCGATGTTCATGATGGGTTTCATGGCATCGTTGGTCACCAGCACCAACTCGTGGCCCACCGCTTGCGCACAAAGCCAGAGGTCGTTTTCCTGGATCTGCAAGTGAATGGAGCTGATGGGGTCGGGCAACTGCTCGGGCCGCATCTTCGGCTTTCGCTTCTCTCCCGGCGCGTATTTATTGAACAACCGGGCGCGGAGTTCGCCGTAGGCGGTGACGGCGTCCTCGGTCAGCCCAAGACAATTGGGGAGTTGCTCATTCACGAATCCTAGATACGCCGCTTGCTCGGTTGCGTGGTCCTCTGGCTGCACGCGATGGCCGAACTCGATCTCGCCCAGCGTGATGACGGACGCCCGTAGTCGCGGCTGGTGCTCGGCGGATGCGGCGAGCTTCCGCAGTGCCCGCACGTTTCCAACGACCGCGGTATGCTCCGGGCACTCCGTGTCGTACCAGTACCGGATCATTTGCGTGTCGAGGAGATAATCTCGCACCGGTCAGTCTCCACCGAACGCATCGGCCGCCGTTCGTAGGTCTCGCAGGACCGCGTCCGATTCTCCCGGCTTCATGCGCGCGGCGACGGCGTCTACGGTGGAGCCGCGATAGCCAGCCGAGACATACGTATGCAGAGGGATCAGCGACTCGAGGTCGGCGGGGAAGTAGTCGCCGAACTCGCAGCCGACGCCCTTGCGTCGCCGCCCCTGTTTCTTGGCGGGCGGCAGGCGAAACAGATCGAGGAGCGCCCGTTCAAGTCGCACCGGCAGGCGATAGGCACGCATCACCTCGGCATCCAAACGCAGGAGTGCTTCCCGAACCGCGGATTCGTTTGGAGCGCCGAGTGCGAAACCCTCGGACCCCTGCACGAGTTCGAGATAAGACTCGGCCGCCTTGACCACCGACCCTACGCAGCTTCTCCATCGCTGTGGTAGAGGTATCGCAGCCACCATCGTGTCATAGATGTGTCGCCGAAACGTATTGCAGTGTACGTAAGCGTTTGCGAGAGGCGAGTTCAGCAAAGCCCACAGAAACAGGACTGGCGGACCGTCCTCCCGGGGGCGGACCGTCGTGTATGTGTTCGTGACGGCGTGGCCGGTAGTGTCCAGCAGGGCCTTGATTCGCCATGGTCCACGCATGGCCCGTGCGTAGTTCACGAGCACTTGCGGTTTGCCTGTGTGGTTACCACTGCGCCAGTGCTTTACCGGAGTCCGGGACGGGCTCAGCCATAGTCCGGTGGGAACCTCCCAGATCGAGAGCTCCTTGACGCCAATGAGGAACACCGGGACGGAATCGCAGGTTCGCCGCTTTCCTGCCTGCCGTGCCGTGTCTATGTCCCCCTCGCGTTCGAACGAGAATCCCTGGCCGACGCTTGCCACTTTATCAAGTCGATCGTGTTGGGCGAGGTGCCCCCATACCTTGGGCAGATCGGGCTGGAACAAGCTCGCGTCCGGTTCTCGCGCGAGTGTGGCCATCTCAACCACCTGCTCGGAATCTGCCGCGTAGGATTCGGCGAATCGCGGAACCGCGTCCTCACGTACTCGTCGATACAGGACTCGTGCCCGGCTCATTCGCTTTGATCGGAGGCGGCGACCGAGTAGCACGGCCGTCTCTGCGTCGCCCTCCGCGAAGAGCTTGTCGGCGAACAGGCAGATCTCCCGAATCTCGAAGTCGTTGAGCAGGAGCGTGCGAACCTCGTTGGCCTGGTTGCTGTGCAGCACGCCCTGCGGTACTACCACACCAAACACTGCTCCGGGGGAAAGAAGCGGGAGCGTGCGATCCAGCAACTCGACCGCCTTGGAGTGCCGCACCGGGAGGCCGGCGGCGGCGTACGCTCGCTTGTCTACAGGCTCGAACCGTTCGTACGGCGGATTACTCAGCAGGATACGGCAGCGCCGCGACTGCTCGGCCAAGATGTCCGAAGCGTACATGTCGCCAGCCTGCAGGTCCCAGCCGTTGGGGTTGGGGATGTCCGCCAGCGTGAGCGACAGCCGGGCGATCTCGCGGGCGAAGTCGTCGATTTCGACACCGTGGACATGCTGCTTGAGGTACGCGTGCACCGTCCGGTCCGACTCTCCCTGCAACTCCAGCCGCAGCATCCGCATCGCCGCCAACAGGAACGGCGAATGACCGGATCCGGGCTCGAAAACATGCCGTTCATCGACGGGGATCTCGCGAATCCAGTCGTAGAGCTGCCAGAGGATGTAGTCCACCAGGTAAAGCGGTGTGGCGTGGATGCCCAGCTTCTTGCGGAGCGGCTTGCTGACGAGCGTGTGTTCATAGACGTACGCGAGAGTCTCTGGTGAGACAACACGCACATTACCGAAGCCTGTTATCAGCCTGCACGCTTCAGAAAGAACACGAATCCACCTCTTGTTCAGGATTGGAGCAGGGCCAGCAGCGTTGTAGTGCTTCTGCACGGCTGTCAACACGGCCCGGGGATCATCGAGTGCGATGCGCTTGAATCCCGTGACCTCCTTGTCGTGCAGGATCTTCCCAGCCAGGAGTCGGAATACTAGTTTGAACACGTCGCGGACCTCGCCCTTCCCGGGGTTGGTCAGCCGTAATCCCTCCAGCACAGCGCGCGTCATGTCTTCGACCAGCCCGCCAAGCTCCCCCCCCGCCCGGGCTTCCAGCAGCGGCATCAGTCCGGCATCGACGAAGTCCAGTTGTCGGGCACCGGGAAGGCGACCGAGTGTCTTGAGGCGATACACTTCCTCGGGCTTGAGGTCGGCTTTGTGCCTGCGAACGAGTCGGCGAAACTCCGCCAAAGGCTTGGAATCGAACAGGCTCGGGCCCTTCTCGTGCTGGGTCCACCAGTCGACCGTTTTGTTATGCCTTACCCAGACGATCGGTGCTCCGAGATCCCGGCAGGAAGCAGCAGCCTCCTGTGGACTCCCGTTCCCGTCTACGACAGCGACGCAGGCTGACCGGCTGTCCCACGGCTTTCCCGCAAAGCCAACAAGTGGAAACGTCTTGTCGCCGACGGAGAAAGGTTCTGCGAGACAGGAACCAGTGTAGCCGCACTGCTCAAGGAGCGGCTTGAGGTCGTCGCAAGAGTGTTTCGTGGGCAGCACGACGACGGATCCCTCCATGAACGCGGCGACATCGGGAGCGCAACCCAAGTTCACCGTGGCAGAGTAACCGAAAGGCATTCTAGCACGAAAGGCGGCGAGTGTGTATCAGGCTTCTGATGTACATCCGTTCACAGCCTCAGGAGCAGATGGACGCTCGCACGCTACTTCTGCGGCTTGTCCTGCGACAAACCCGCACCACATGCGACCACATGATCAGGGCGGCGAACCGGAGGGCGCTGATTGGTGCATCTCGCATATTCGGCGGCGGATAGGCTGCGTCAGTCGTCGGGCGTGCCGGGTTGCTCGATCAGCCCGGCGCCGTCTTCGCCGCCGCCGATGTAGCCGATCCCGCGCAAGCGTTCGAGCATGGCCTGGTCCATGGGTGATTGGATGTCGGCTTCGTTGATCGGGGCTTGCTCCGGCATCCGGTCGTAGACTGCCACCAGGTCAATCGCTCCGAGCACACCCTCCTCGAACGCCTCCTCGAGCACGCGGCCTTGCATGTCCTTCGCTACCGGTTCTCCCATAAGCGCCAGCACGGTGGGGGTGATATCAAAGACGCTCGCGTCGGTTAAAGTCATGCCGGATTTCACGCCCGGTCCCCAGATCGCGAGCACGCCGTGCAGGCGATGCCAACCGGATACCGTCGGGATCGAGCGCTTGTCGAAGGGTACTGGTCGAAACCCGTGATCGGAGACCACGATGACGATGGTGTCGTCGTCAAACCGCTCGAGCAGTTCGCCGAGGATCGTATCCTGACGGCGATACATGGCTTCGATCGTATCGCCAAAGGAATCGAGACGCTCAGGTGGGACGGTCCGCCCCGCGGTCTCCGGCTGCATGAACTCCCAGAAGTAGTGGGAGATAACGTCCACGCCTTGGAAGTAGCAGGCGAAGAAGTCCGGCTGGCCGCGATCGAGCAACCGCTGGGCGACCCGATGATAGGTCTCGGTTTGGGCGTAGGTGATGTCGAACTCGGAGACTATGTCGTGGTTCTTGCGCCAGTCGTCCGCTTGAACGCTCTCGGACATGAAGTCCCGCCGCTGCGCCGGCGAGACACTATCCGGCGTCACGATCAGGTCGCGCAGCTCCTCAGCAAGTTCGGCGGGATAGGTCTGGTGCAGCAGATTGTCGTGGGCGCTAGCCAGCTTGTTGACCCGCGAGTAGGAGAAGCGATCCGACACCATGAAGCCGTTCACCGGCGTCGCCGGCCAGGTGGCCCAGAACCCGATAGCGCCCACCGTATGCCCAGCCTGGCTGAGGATGTCCCACAGCGCGGGGACCCGCCGATGTCGGCTGGTGACCGGGATCAGGTCTTCGTCTTCCTCCAGATCGCCCTTCTCCGTCACGTCGCCGGCTTTGACCACGAACCAGTCGATCCCGTGTTCCAGGTAGTGTTTGCCGGTGACGATCGTGTTCCACACCTGCGGGGACATGGTCTGGCCGTAGGATTCACATTGGGCGGTGGTTCCTTCACGCACGAGGCGATCGAAGTTCGGCAGCTCGCCGCGCTCGATCATCGACCAGATCACGCTCCACTCCGCCCCGTCGATCCCGATCAGGGCGATTTTCGGTCGTTGCGTCCGGTTCGCCCACCAGAGCGAGAGCGCCACGACCGCCGCCAGCAGCACCAGAGCCACGCACCAACGCCCGCCGCGCGTACCACACGAGGAATCACGGCTGGTGTTGTTGGGCTTGTCTGCTTCCACGGATGTCATCCAGGCACTACGGGAGACCCGGGCGGTGGTTGTGGACAGAGTCTCGCTCGGATCGCCAAGTGATCCCCCTCTCTCGACCGAGACGGGGCTGCTACCTCCGGGGAGAGACTCGGTGGCTTGGAACACCTAAACCGGAGTGGGCGCTTCAAGCATGGATCCCCAGCGCGATTGTAGCGCTGCCCCTGGGGGTGTCAATTGAGGCCTGCGCTCGGGTGCTCAGCCTCAGGCGACGGGAGCACCGAGGGCGACACTCCGCGCGCTTCTCCACCGTTCTACCGGGACGTACAATCTCGGTGATGGACGCTGACGCGAAGACTGTTGAGCTGCGCGAACGGATCGGGCGGTTTCCCAAGGCGCCTGGGATCTATCTGATGAAGGACCGGCAGGGCGTGGTGCTCTATATCGGCAAGGCTAAGGATCTCCGCAGCCGAGTCAGCAGCTACTTTCAGCCGTCGGCGGATCTACTGGCTACCCGCGGGCCGGAGATCGCCCGTATGGTTGCCATGGTCGATGATGTCGATTTCCTCGATTGCGAGACCGAGGTCGATGCCCTCCTGCAAGAGGCTCGGCTGATCAAGGACATTCAGCCGCAGTTCAACGCCCAGCTCAAAGACGGTAAGACCTTCCCCTATATCGAGATCACCACCGGCGACGATTTCCCCGGAGTCTACGTCACCCGCACGCCGCGCCCCAAGGGCAGCAAGCTCTACGGACCGTTCATCTCGCCGGTGCAGGTGCGCGACGCGGTCAACGCCCTGCAGAAGGTGTTCCGGTATCGCACCTGCGAGCTGGAGATCCACGAGGGGGACGAGTCCCGGCGCTACTTCCGGCCTTGCCTGCTGCACGCCATCAAGCGCTGCACCGCTCCGTGCGCCGCTCTGGTCTGCAAAGTGGATTACCGCAAGGACATCGACCGACTCAAACGCTTCATGGCTTCCAAGCGCTCGGTCGTCAGGCGGCAGATGGCCAAAGAGATGGAGCAGGCTGCCACCGAACTGCGTTTCGAGGACGCGGCGGTGGTGCGCGATCGGATCAAGGCGATCGAATCGCTCTCGCTCTCCGGGGACGTGCATGAGAACGTGCAACCGGAAGCGTTCTTCATCGATCCCGCCAAGGGATTGGAGAAGCTGGCGGAGCTGCTCGAACTGGAAACGCCTCCGCGCAGTATCGAGGGCGTCGATATCGCCAACCTCCAGGGCGCAGAGTCGGTTGGATCGCTGGTTTGCTTCATCGACGGCAGACCGTTCAAGAGCGGCTACAAACGGTTTCGTATCCAGACCGTCGAGGGGCAGGACGACTATGCCATGATCCGCGAGGTGCTCCAGCGGCGGTATCGCTATGCCGCGGTTGGTGAAGAGCTGTATCCCGATGTGATTCTAATAGATGGGGGGTTGGGACAGCTTCACGCCGGGCTCGAGGCCTTCGCGGAGATGGACCTCAGGCCGCCCATGGTGATCTCGCTGGCCAAACGTGAGGAAGAGATCTACATTCAGGCGAAGTCCGCGCCCGTGCGCCTACCGCGCAATCACGAAGCCCTGCGCCTGCTGCAGCAGGTTCGCGATGAAGCCCATCGTTTTGCCCAACATTACCACCACATCCTCCGCCGCAAGAGAACGTTCGACGAGGATGTGAGCAAGAACCGACGGTCACCGAAGGACCGCGCCCGCCGGCCCATGCACGGCCCATCCGACAAACCGCCGAACGACACCCAGCCGGATGCGCCCAGTCCTTGAGGGCGGTCCGCTACCGATGGCTGAGCCCTGAGGAGTACGCGCCGACCGGTCTCACGGAGTTCTGGTGGTACGTGCTCCTGGAGACTGCGGAACTGCTCACTCAGCCGCCCCCCAGGACGCGTTGAACCTCGGCGAAGTCGATCAGGTCCACGTCGCCATCCGCATCCCAATCGGCCAGCACACAACAGGGGTCGGCATACATCGCCGGCGCACACGGCGGAGTCGTGCATACATCGCTGAAGCAGTCTCGACTGAGCAATGCGCGGTAGTCAGCCAGATCGAAGTCATCGTCCCCGTCGAAATCTCCCTGGGTGGGCGGGCTGCACTCGTCCGGGATATCATCCGCATTGCAGTCGCGGCTGGTGCCGTCGGTGATGTCGCAAACGTCGTAAACGCCGTTTGTATTGCAGTCCGGGATCGTCGCCGGGGCGACACCGCGGCCGGTTACACACAGCTCGAAGTCGTCAAGCTTCAGGTTAGTGCTTCCGCTGGTCCCCGACACATTCTCCACCGGTTGCACGTGAAAATAGTCCATCCGCCGCGCGGTCGAGTTGAGTCGCGTCGTCTGCACGCGCAACTCACCATCAACGTATACCTCCACTGAATCGGCGACGTTATCCAGCACCAGTTCGACGTCGTTACACGTATCCAGCAATATGGGCACGCCGGTATTGAAGTAGGCCGACGGCCCGGCCGGATCCTTGACCAGAAGGTATCCGCGGTCCTCTTCTGCCACCGCGAGTGACTCGATCGAGGGGTACACCACTTGCACGACAGGAGCCTCGCTCTCCGCGTCGTACACGACCAACTCCCAGTCCCATGACGACGAGATGCTCCATCCAATCTTGGAGTGGAACGCCAGCGAGTACGCCTGCTCCTCAGGCAGAAGCACTCCGCCCGGGGCATGGAAGATTTCACTGGAAACGTACCCAGCCTCGACTTGCGGCTCACCCTCCGCTACGGCCACAATCACGGCCATGTCATCGGTCTGCCCGGTCTGGCAGCCGCGATTGTCGATATGCGCCGTGTCCAGCGGGTTGTCCCAGTAGGATCCATCCCCATCGTAGTCAACGGTGTTCATCAGCGTAAGCCTGCTGAACGGAGGATTGGGCTGGAAGCCGTCCCACAGACGGATACACCGGGGTACGTCACATGCGTCCGGTTGACCGTTGGCGTTGCAGTCGGGTAGACAGTTCTCGACGCAGATGCCGGTCGGGGGAGGGATATCGCACTCATCGACCCGACCATTCGTGTTGCAGTCGGGTTCGCAATCGTCCGGGGTCGTGTTCACGTTGCAGTCATTGTCCTGGACTTGGCATTCGTCCGGGGTCCCGTCCGGCTGGCAGTCCACACTGGTGGCCTGGGCGATATCGCAGTCATCTGGCAGGAGGTTGGCGTTGCAGTCATTCCCGGACATCTGACATTCGTCCGGGGTCCCATCCGGCTGACAGTCCAGGCTGGTGGATGCGGCGATATCGCAGTCGTCGGGGATCAGGTTGACATTGCAGTCGTTGCCCTCACGATCACATTCATCCGGCCGGAAGTTCCCGTTGCAGTCCAGGCTAGTCCCCGCTGCTATATCGTCACGATCGTGAAATCCGTTTTCGTTGCAGTCGCTGTTCAGGCGGAGTTCACCGATCCAGGTTCCCCACACGTTGGTGGCGTGGGCGTACTCCTGAATGGTCCACATGGTTTCATCATCGTCGGGATCTACCGAGGACAGACTGTAATCGCCCCAGCGGTTGCGTCCGTAACTATCGATGAGCGTGTGGGAGGCCTGCCCGGCCTTGAGCAGGGCGGGGGCCGCCATGGCCCCGGGGGAATCGCTCGAGAACCGTCCGGTGTAGTAGCAGGCGGCGTACTGGGACGCGTTCGAACCCGTGAAGCCCAAGACTACGTCTCCGAACCGATTCACCGCGATGCCGGGGAAGAAGTAGTAGAGCGATCCGTCCGACACGGTTCCATACTGCTGAAGAGATGGGCTACCGCTGACATCCACCTGATACCATCGGCAGGCTGCCCGTCCGCTCAACCCGATCGTATGAGCGGTCCAGACCGAGCCGTCGCGATACACGGCGTTCATGAAGCGATCGCCCACCGTGTCCAGATTCGTCCCACTGCCCAGCGATGGCGCGTCCGGGGGCGATGCATGGCTGGGGATGGTTGCTGAACCCAACTCTGTGAGCACTGGTGCCGTGAGCGGTCCGGTCAGCTGGCGAACGCGAATCCTGGTGGTTGACTGTCTGGAGACGAGGTACTCGCCGCCCGGATTCCCGTGGGTGTGGGCCGGCTGAATGGCCCCTTCCCAGGGCAGACCCCGGAACGCCGTTACCGTACCCAGGCTCGGACTCGGGGCGATCAGCGGAGCCTTGTCCACCGCAAACAGGCTCATCCCCCCGCCCCCGACCATGTACGCTGCGGTGTAAATCCCCGCATCGTCCACGCCCAGCGTCGGGTAGTCGGGCCAACGACCCGCATCGCTGCCCTGAGACACGACGTAATAGGTCTTGAACCAACTTCCGGTGGGATCGTCCGTGGAGGACACGGTCAGGTATACGCGATCGCTGAAGTTGGTCCAGATGACGATCCAGCGCCCACTGTGCTGATCGAACGCCACCCGCGGATCGCCCCCACTCGACCCGGGGTAAAACGAACCCAGGCTGGAAAGCCAATCGCGGACTCCGGTGGTTTTGTTGTACGCGGCGATCGTCCTGTTGACGGCTACCAGAAAATGGTCCGGGCCAACCGCGCCGCAGGTATCCGGCGGCGCCGACCACTGCCCCGCGTCACCGCGTTTGACGCCCAGGAAGTTTTGGCCCAACTCGGGCAAGGTTCCCGTATCGCGCAGGCCACCAGTCCCTTGCGAGTCGAGCGGATCCGCGGGATCCGCCACGTGCCCCGGAGGGATTCTGGGGGAATGAATCGTCTCACTAGACTCGATATCCCCCGGGCCGGTCTCCCAGATCAGCCCGCGGTAGCCCTTGCCCGACAACACCTGGCGGTAGTTGGTGTCCTCGAAGTCCAGCACCACCGTCGCCGCGGACCCTCCAGGTTCATCCCCCACCGGCGTATAGGAGAGATCGTCCATCGCAAACCATCCGCGCCCCTCGTACGCGGGCAGAGCCTGGATGACGATTCGGTCCACACCGTGCAAAGCCATCTCGAACCACATCGGCCCTGCCCCGAGGTCACGAAACCACCGGGTCCTCTGGACTTCCACATCGCCCCGGTATCCGAACACCCGGACGCCCTCGGCCCACACGCCGCGACCGCCTTGTCCCGCGAAGTACGCTCCATGCACGTCGACCGGTTCGGGGAAGCCGATGGCCATGCAAGGATCACCGCTCCGGTTGGTCACATAGTGCTCACCCGACGCCGCGTATTCGGTCGCCCCCCGGGAGGGTACCCCCCAAATCCCGCGCGTGTCGCTCTGATCGGCGAGTTGCTTTGCGGAATCCGCGGCGCGCTGCCGCTCACGAGCGAAAACCGCTTTCATCGGTTCGACGATCCCCGGGCCGAAGTAGGCCGGGTCGATCCGCTCACCGACATGGACAATCCCTGGGCGGTCAGGCCCATCAGCCAACGCGAATGATGACGCGCCCATCAGTGCCGCTGAGAATATAAATAGCTGTTGCCTCATCACACGCTCCTCGTGATCATGTGCGCCGCTCGCGTAATCCGACCGATCCTCGAAACAAACTCGTCCACGGTGGAAAACTGTGCGTCAGGCTCTTCGGCTGCTCCCACCTCCGGCCCAACCTCCTGCAAATCGGCTGTCCACGCGCAGTACCACAAACGGGCGCCGTTGCGCGTTGCCGAAAGAACCTCTTCTCGTGATCCTGGGAAGAGCGCTCTTCTACATCGGGCGGGGCGAGGACAGCTTCCGAATCCGGCGCGCCGCCACCACGCGACCGCGGGCGAACTCAGCGGAGAGGTTCGGGGAAAGTCGAGAGCAAGATGGAAACAGGGCATCGACGCGGAACGAACCCCCGACGTGAGTATATGCAAACGTGGACGCCGACTCAAGGCAGGGAGGCTTGGCAAGACGAAGTTCGCCGGACTGTCCGATGCAAAACAACTGCGCATGGACCAGCGGCGCGCCATCCACGAAAGGCGGCAACGCTGCTCGGACCTGCCGAGTGCGAACGCGGCTACACTGTCGCTGGCTTTTGTGCAGCCCTTCTGTGCAAGATGGTGTTGGCTTGGAGTCGATACAGGCAACCCAAGGATGCTGCTGAAGCTCGGCACGCCAACCTCAGGTTAGCTCAGCAGGACAATCAGTCTGTCTGAGACAAGGTGGTGATCTTAGTCCCATTGACCGAGTTGTAGACCTTGATGGTCGCGGCCGTGTCCACGCCTGCCAGGACCCTGGCCCGGACGATTCCATTACCGTAGTTGTACCAGAAGCTCCCATAGTCGCCGACGGTCTTGGTAGTGGGGTGCAGCATGGTGGCACTGTTGGTCACTTGGATCTGGTCCGTCTGATCGGGATCGTACGGGTTGTTGGGCAACACCCCTCCCTCGAACCAGGTTGCGTCAAACGCCGTAGGCCAAGTCCCGTCACGGGCTTTCTCCACGGTGAGCTGACGTTGCATGCTCTTGACGATGATCGCCGTGGTGCCGATTCGACTCTCGTCCGCCGCTTCGGTGAACTGTGGCAGGATGGCCGCCGCCAGAATACTGAGAACGATGACCACGATCAGGACTTCCACTAGGGTAAACGCGCGACGCATCATGGAGCACTCCTCTCCATTATAGAACAACCCTCAACCCGGCATTAGCTCCGATTCCTCTTGAATTGTCGGAAGGAGACAACGCCGGATTGAGCTAGCCACCTTTCACATATCAGGGTTCGCCCCTACCTCAACCGGCCCAGCGAACCTGCCAGCCCGTGAGCCACGTTTGGATGGACAGCGTCAGCCATCTGGTGCCCCGTTCTATGGGACGCCCTTCGTACAAGCCCAAGGAGTTCTGCGAGGGTTTCTCATATCAGGCACACGGTTGGGGCCACCGCCGACACGTGGTGACCAAGATCGACGCGCATCCTGCAGCGACACTACTATCGGACGCTCGCATCTCGGGTTGGTCGAGCGGTTTCCTCTGGCGGCTGCGAAGTTGAAAGGCCGAAAAGCGTTGAATCTCGGTTGGTAGCTCACCGATCGTATCGTGGGAGCACGCGCCACGCTTCCCAGGGATGAGCCACGGAACTGCGGCGGCCGCGATGCCTCACGGATGGATGCTAAACTGTGGTCCAGAGTAGCGCGAGAGCATTGGCTTTCATCAGCGTGTACGTCGGTGCGAGCGCCTTGGCGCTCCGACTCTCCATCACAGCGTTCGCAGGACCGATGGACATGTGTATTGCCGGAGACAGGATCAGCACTGTCGTCGGGCTCCTGATACCGCTAGCTTTGTGCGTCGTTCTGCTCATCTCGATCTTGCCGTCGCCAGCGGGGTCCTCGCCAGGAAACTCGGCTCGGTCTGGCGGTGGCCTTCGGTTTCCCGACAGCCGCCTGATCCGCGGTGCTGTTCTGACCTGTGTTCTGTTACCTCTGTGTACGGCTATAGGAGTGAGCCTGATACGGAGCCGGATTCGCACGCTGGTGATCACAGGGGAATCGGAGAGAATCCAGCAGATGGCCCTGGGCATGAGCCAGGCAGCCAGCCCCATGAGAATCGTCACCGACAGTTCCGGAGGTACCACGCTCCGCGTACACCGTGACGCACGCGAAACTGTAGTAGCACAGCTTCGCGGATGCGGATTCGGCGTGTCCGAAAAGACAAGATGAAGTACCGAAGCGTTAGAGGTGGCAACGACGCCTGCGAGAAGCTCGGTTCGCATCGACCAGCGCTGAAAACTTGGCTCGGATTCCCGGCGGGACCGGTTTGCCTGGCGCGAAACCCGCTGTCCGGTAATGCACGAACATCGATGAGATATCACGATGGGTGTTAGAGGGTTCACACTAGTCGAGGTCCTGATCGTTGTGGTTATTCTCGGCATCCTAGCCGTTTTGGTTGTGCCGCAGTTCTCTTCGGCGATCAGCCAGGCGCAAACCTCTGCGACAGCCGCGTCCAGGAAGGTGATCGTCAGCAAGATTGCGGAGCAAAAAGTACGGCAGGGAGAGTTCCCCAGCAAAGTCGATGTCACTTGGTTCGCGAGCGGCAAGTCTCCTGTGAATCCACTATTCCCAGAGATGACTGCTCCCCTGTTCACCAACGCCAATGACCCCACTGCGCTCCACCCTCTCGCCAAGGTGCGTCCTCATAACTCTTGCCTCACCTGCCACCTCTGGTGGTACAATCAGGCAAACGGGATCGTCCGAGCCCGCATTCCCGACACCGGTACGACCAGCGAGAAGATCAGCCTGTACAACGCGGTGAACGACTGCAACATCACAGCACTTGATCAGACAAACTGATCACCGTGAGACGAGAACGCTCAGATCTGGAAATCGCCGTCGGTGGTGTGGCCATCGGTGCCGTGCGCATTTGCACATAACGCGTTGCTGCGGAATCAGCCGCCTGGGATTCCGTCCAGATTGGCCGGTAACGCCGGAATCGCCGGTACAGCCAGCACGTACCACTCAGACCGGGATACGCTGAAGACTGCATCCGCCGTGAGATTGACGAACCGAGCAGTCTGTTTGGCTATTCGGAGACTTGGGTGTTCAACGCATGGTGCTCCCAGCAGTATCATGCCATCGCTGACTCTGTGCCCGGACCCCTGAACATCTGTGCTATGAATGAGGCTGACGCTTCACGTCTATTCCATCGGCGGGGCTCGCTCCTCCCCCAGTCGGCAGCTCAGGCACGCTGGGCTGGCCTGACTAGCCCCGCCAACGCGCGAACGACGGATCTTATGGGACGACTTGCCCGAGTGCGCGGCGAACGGTACAAGCTGGCATGGCCGGGAGCTTCGAGTTCTTCGATCACACTGCGGATTTTGGCCTGCGGGTCGTCGCGGACACCCTCCCGGAGCTGCTCCAAGCTGCGGCGAATGGTCTGTACCAGGCTATCGGTCGCCTGGAGGTGCTTGGGCCGGCGCGGAACAGGCGCATAGATCTCCAGGCCGATCAACCGGATCTGCAGCTGCGCGATTACCTGGCGGAGCTGCTGACCATCTTCGAGCGAGACGGCCACGTCGCCACCAGCACGAAGGTGATCGCCGGCACGGAGAGTAGCCTGGTGGTCGAGGTCGGGCTGGCGATCGTGGACCAGGAGGTTTCCGAGTTGCAGCGCGAGGTCAAGGCGATCACGTACCACCAACTGACCCTGCGCCGCACTGCGGGAGGATACGAAGCGACGTTTATCGTGGATGTCTGAGCGATGTCATCACCATACCGTGGTCCCCTGGAACGAATCGACGAATCCCGCTGGCGCATTCCCCGTTCGTACAAACCGGAGATGCGGGTTGACGGGGTGATCTACGCCGACGAAGCGCTCATGGAGACCATCAAGCAGGATAGCTCGCCGGAGCAGGTGGCCAACGTTGCCTGCCTGCCGGGCATCGTGCAACACTCCCTGGCCATGCCCGACATTCACTGGGGGTACGGCTTCTGCATCGGCGGCGTGGCTGCTACCGATCCCGAACAGGGCGGCGTGGTCAGCCCCGGCGGCGTGGGCTATGACATTAACTGCGGTGTCCGCCTGCTGCGCACCAACTTGACCGTCGACGACGTTAAGCCGCACCTGGCTGGGCTGATCGATCGTCTCTTCGATGCCGTGCCCTGCGGTGTCGGACGCGGAGGACAGGTCAAGTTCAAGCGTGGCGAGATGAAACACCTGCTCGAACAGGGCTCGGCGTACGTCGTCAACCGCGGGTTCGGATGGAACTCGGACCTGGAGACAACCGAAGCCGGCGGCGGTCTGCCCGGAGCCCGTCCCGACTTCGTTTCCAACCGGGCTTATGAACGCGGCGCCACTCAGTGTGGCACGCTCGGAAGCGGAAACCACTTTCTGGAGGTTCAGGTAGTTGACCAGGTGGACGACCCGGCCAGCGCTGCTGCGCTCGGGCTCGAAGAGGGCCACGTCACCGTAATGATCCACTCCGGATCACGCGGTCTGGGCTATCAGGTCTGCGATGACGCTCTGAAAGATCTGCGCAACACGCCGCGCAAGTACGGGATCGAACTGCCCGACCGGCAGCTAGTCTGCGCTCCGGTACGCTCACCCGAAGGCGAGCGTTATCTGGGAGCCATGCGCGCCGCCGCAAACTTCGCCTGGGCCAACCGTCAGATCATGACTCATCTCGCCCGCGAGGTCTTCGCCGCGGTTTTCGCACCGCCTGGCGGTGGAGCGGAGAAACTCGGTATGTCCCTCGTCTACGACGTGGCCCACAATATCGCCAAGATGGAACCCTACGAAGTCGAAGGGAAGATGACCAAGCTCTGCGTGCACCGCAAAGGAGCCACCCGGGCCTTCCCGCCCGGCCATCCGGAGCTGCCCCAACGCTATCGTGCGATCGGTCAGCCCGTGCTCGTGCCCGGAGACATGGGGCGCTACAGCTACGTGCTGGTCGGTCGACCGGCGGCCATGGAACAGACCTTTGGTAGTTGCTGCCATGGCGCCGGACGCCGCATGTCGCGCGGCGCCGCCATCCGCGCCGCCAAGGGCCGATCCATCCATCGCGAACTGCTCGATCGCGGCGTCATCGCCCGAGCCCGCGGACGCAACGGTCTCGATGAAGAACAGCCCGAGGCCTACAAGGACGTCCTCGAAGTCGTGGACGTGTGCCACAACTCGGGCATTAGCCATCGCGTTGCCCGCCTCAAACCCCTTGGGGTCATCAAGGGCTGACGCGCTCCGAAGAGACCTCCAGCTTCGTTTCGCGTTTGGTGACTCGCAGTTGCGCTGAACTCGCACCCTCGTCTGCGTCGCGGAAGAACTCATCAACTATGACCCCGCCGTCCTCCAGGGTTACATCGGTGGCGGTGATGCTGGTCTGCGTTCCGTTGTTGCTCCGGTTGTGCTTGCTGCCCGCTACGCAGCTCAGTGAACCCATGAACCCGGCATGAGGACTGCCGCCGAAGTTCGCCGTACACGTCCAGGGAGGTACGTTGACCCCAATGACGTCGGCGGTGTAGCCGACCTCCGCCTCACCACCGACCGCCCAAACCGCGTTGGCATCGCTGAACGATGCAACCATCCACACCGTGTCGGGGATCGTCACCGGTGCCAGATCGACCGAAAGCAGGTACAGCCCCGTGTCGTTGGGCACCACGGCCAGGCTGCCCGTGCCGGGAATCAACGTCCCGCCGTTGCCCGGACAGTCAGTGTAAATCCCCACTGTGGCGTTGAACGCACTCCCGCCCAGGCCACCGGCGATATAGCTGTATTGCACCAGGTCGCGAGCCCCCACGCCCTCGAGGGTCATGTCGTCAGCCACCTCGACATTCGCCCCAGGCTGGTAGTAGCCGAGGTATGTGTCGTTGCTGTATTGCCCGAATGGGCAGGTGGTTGACGCGCAGTTAGTGCCATCGCCCTGATAGACACCGTCTCCGGTGCAGTCCGCCTCCAACCCCTCAGAGCAGGTGCCGTCATCCGGAGCGCAGCAGGCCCCCAGCAATACCAGCGGTCCATAGAGCATGTCAGAGAGTCCCGCATAGTCAGTCAATGTGATCGTGTCGTCCCCGTCCATGTCCGCACAACCGCACTCCGGTGCGTCAGCCACCGCCTCGTCGAAGCAGACCTGAAACGCCGCGAAGTCAACCAGATCCAGATCGCCATCTTCATCCGCGTCGCCGCGGAGGTTCTCGCAGGCCCCCAGGTACAGGACATTCCCTCCAGCGCCCGGCGCGAACGAAGCGGCGTACTTGGTCATGCCGTTGGCTCCAAACGTGAAGTCGGTGCTGCCCTCGGGGACGAGCGTCGTGTAGATGCCGTCGGCGGGGATCGGATCCAGGACCACGGGACTACCGCCGAACAGCGGATCGTTCGCGTATCCGCCGGTCAACAAAGCCTGCGTGAAACCCGGACCACCGACCCCCAGAACCGGACTGTTCAAGCCCGCCGAGGTCAGGTTGACGACGAACACTTGGTCAAACCCCGGGAAATCATAGAAATCGGGCGAGCTGTCCAGGATCACCAGCGCCGCCACGGCGTTCGCCGGTGGATCCAGGGTGATCCCGGCCACAGACGCGAGGTTGGTCATCCCATAGGTCTCAGCCCCGCCCACCAAGCCGGCAATGTACGGAGTATTGGTCTTGGCGGTGATGAACGGGTTGCTGCTCGTGGGAGCGGAGGTGTACTCGATGCTCCCCTCCAGGCCGTAAACGTTACCGCCGAACGATCCGGCGGCGCTGCCCAGAACTAATCTGCCACCCTCGCCTTCGTTGACGTAGTAGGCCCCCGCGCCGACGTCCCCGTCAAAAGTGGTGGCGTTCAGCACGCTGGCAACGAGCTTGACCGTTCCGCCCGCCCCCGAGCCGCCGTATCCGCCAAACCCGCCATCCCCGCCGTCTCCGCCGTATCCGCCCTGCCCGCCGTCGCCGCCCCAGCCGCCGTCTCCGCCGTGACCCGTGCCGCTACCACCAACGTCGCCGTTTTCTCCAGACCAGGGGAGTACGGCAGGGAATCCCGCCTCAGCCTGGCTTGGCGCCGTGGGATCGCCGCCGATTGCCCGGGCGAAACCGTCGTAGAGCATGGCTCCGCGTGCGCGAACCTCGATTGCTCCGCCGCCACCCCCGCCGTGGGACAGCCCGCCGCCATCGCCGCCGACATTGCCGAGCGTACCAATGCTACCGTTTCCACCATCGCCTCCGCGACCTCCGCAACCGGAGTAGGGCGCACCTCCTCCTCCGCCACCGCCCCCTCCTCCTCCGGCGGCACCACCACCACCGCCGCCGTTGCCGCCGCCGCCGCCGCCACCACCGCCGCCAGCGCCGGAACCTCCGGACAGCGCAGCGCCGGATCCGTTGTTCACACCCCCGGCTCCATGGCCGGCGTCTCCGCCAGCCCAGCCCAAGCCGCCCCAAGTTCCGTTGCCCCCGCGCGACCCGTCAGCTCCATTCTGCTGGATCCCTCCCCCGTCACCGCCGCCGCCTCCGCCGCCACCGCTGCCGGCGCTGCCACCGACTCCCGCATACGCGCCAGCCCCACCGCCGCCGCCGGCACCGGAGTTGTAGCCGGACACCCCCGCGTTTCCGTCCCCGCCGACAATAGCGTCTAGACCCACTTCGCCGTCGCCGCCGCCCGTTCCTGTCGTTCCGTCGTCGCCGCCGGCTGCATCGCATCCGCCCGAACCACCCCAGCGACCGTAGCCCTTGGAACCGCCGTCACCCCCGCCCTGACCACGCCGCGAAGTCCCTTCGTCACCACCGAGTCCGCCATCGCCGCCACCGGGCCCGGCGATGCGATAGTCGGCTGACGCACCGACTGTTGCCCCAGCGGCGATGCTCACGTCGTTCTGCGCCCAGACGGCCATGGGACGCGATCCGGTGGCGGTCAGCGTGTCCGTCGCCCCGAGGGTCAGATCGCCGTTTAGATGAAGATACGCGATTCCGCCAATCACTTCGGTGTATATAGGCACGCCATCGAAATCGGGCACGGGGCCGCCGTTGCGCGTCAGAACCAGGGTGTCCGTGTCGAAGACATAATCATCCGCCGTTGCGATGGAGGCCCACAGAACGACCGCTGCGCACGTCACCATTCGCCGAAACGCCATGACCCTGCTCCTCAGATACGTAGAAGTGATTCTTGCCCGCGTGGCTCAGACGCACACACCACGACCCGCTAACGCTGATGTGAGCGCAACGACCGGACAACCTCTCCCGAGTTCCAGTTGCTCCACCCTGCCCAGCGTACCGATCACCCTCGCAGAAGGCAACAGAAAAGGTTCATCCGACCAAAGCGTACTTGGTTTCGTGGACAACCTCGGTCAGAAGCTGAAGATCCCGTTCAAAGGCGGTGGGCGTCAGCGCTGCCCAGCACGACAGCAAAGTGAGGGGGGCACCCCCATCGCACAGTCCACAAGGAATCGTGTTCTAGGAATCTATGGAGGTTCGGGGCTGCGTGATTCGGCTCTGAAGCTGGGCATGACGACTAAGATGGTTTAAGGAGCCTATGCTGATCAACGATTCACTACATACTTTCTGTCTCGCACTCCGATCAGCGAGTGCAGGATTCGTGTCGCACAGTTCACGCAAGCCGCAGGGACGGGTATGTTGCCCACTAGGCGAAATAAGCGCGTTCGATTGCTTTGCATGCATCCACAACCATCTTGGGGTTGCGTCTCACGTAGTAGTCCGAGACACCGGTCGCATGGCCCCCCAAGAGCTTAGCGAGCGTCATGTCTGCGCCGCTTTGCACCGCTGCGGTGTAGGCCCCATCACGTATGTCTGAGAACTTCACTGTGTCAGCCACGCCAGCCGCCTTGCGGAGTCGGTCAAAGCCTCGCCGGATATGATCGGGATGATAGGGTGTTGCTGCGCGATTCAAGAAAAGACGTGAGGGTCTATGCCGAGGGGCGTTCCTGATGGCTGAGCGAGTGCGGTCCCACAAAACGGCAATGCGGGTGACACCGGTCTTGTTTCGATCCGTGAGCAGGGTTCCATTGGTCAAGTCGATCTCCGGTTTCTCGATGTCCGCCACCTCTTTGCCGTACATGCAGAAGTTGAGGGCGCAAAGCAAAACGGCTTTCCACTTGTCGTCGGCGATGTCCAGCAAGGCGCGGAAGTCCTCTCGACCGATCGGATGAGGATCAGCCGCGTTTCTCCGTGGTGGCGACAGCATTCTGCAAAACGTGAGAACCCGTTCGATGTCCTCTGGCGTCTTCGTGCGGTTCTGAGCGAATCGAAGAACAGTCTTCACCTTGGCAAAGCGGTGCTTGATCCAGGTCTGCGACTGACCGGCACTCATCACCGCGTCGCAGTATGAGACGATGTGCTCCTGCGTGATCTCGCGGATAGTTTTGACAGCCACCGCCTTTTGAAACTCGGCCCAGAAGGTCTTGGATCTTCCCCGCTCGTGCCGAGTGATCTGCGCCTTGTCCTGATAGATGGCCCCAATCTCCTTGAGCGCGGGCGAAGGCTCGGGGGGTTTCAGGCCCTCCAGGTAGCCAATCTGCGGGATGCCGACCCGATCCGCGAAGGTTCGCGGGTCCTTTAGGATTAGCTCGCGTGCCTTGGCGTAGAAGGCGTCGAGATCGATCCTCTGGCTGCTGACTCGTCTACCCGTCCCAGCTGTGCTGTCGAAATACACGTCGCATGTCGTGCGGGTGGATTTCAGTCGGACCTGATCTTGTTTCTGTCTGGCCTCCCACTGGCGGAAGTTGAAGATGGCGGCTGGTTTGTCGGTGGATCGACCGAAGTACTTGCGCCCCCCGTCCTCGAACACGGTGTAGTATCGTTCAACGGGATTGCCCCGGCGGTCCTTGTCTTTTTGAATACGAAGGCCGACTACTGGGTTACCGTTTTGGTCCCTGACAAATGTGGTTTCTGGCCCTGTGCGCGGCATCGGGCGGACTCCGTAGCCGGGGAACGGCAGCCACAACCATATCCCCAATTATATCCGCCCTTGGCTGGAATGTCGATAACAAACTGGAGGCGGGGGGAATCGAACCCCCGTCCCGAGGCGCGTCCGGGCTGGCTTCTACGTGCGTAGTCGTACGTTTGAGTCTCGCCCCCGCTGGC
>JAAEQG010000261.1 GCA_024231775.1 bacterium | reverse complement strand
TTGTCGTAACGTGGGCGGGCAAGGAGTACGTGGGGGCAGGCACCAACAATGGATACGGCTGTGCCGTACCCGGGTTGGGGGACATCGCCAAAGGAGATTTTCGTGAGGTGTCACCCTACCACACAGATCGACTCGTGGGCAGCCATGCGGTGCGGCTAATAGTGCCATCTCGCAATGTGGACTTTGCCAACTCCGAGGCCACGGTTGAAATCGTGAAAACGTTGGCGGGTGGCCGTGCCGAGTGACATTGACTGGCGTTATGGCTCGGGAAGGCTGGCACCCGTGCTGAAGGACATCCCTCTCGGCGCCACGGTTTGGAAAGGCGTGCTCTGACGGGGCGATAAAGCGAGTGCTGGCCGCCGGGACGCTGCAAGGCGTCGGAGTTGTCGATGGGCTTCGCATTTTGTATGCTGCGGGAGAGCTGGGGACTGCATATCGGCTGATGCTTGTCGTCGTAGTTCCTGCTCGTGTACAGTCAGTTGTCACAACAGTAGGCTACACACGCGTCACAGTGGCTCAGACAGAGATCAGCCTATACGACGTTTCCGGATCTCCGATCCGATCGAAGCGACGACCGGCAGCGCGTGGGTCGCGCCGGTCTACGACGCGGCCGGGAACATGACGTCCGGCACGGCGGTGGGCTCCGAGTCGGACTCGGCGAAGCGGCAGTGGTATGTCCACGATGCGTGGAACCGTCTGGTGGAGGTCTGGGAGGACTCCAACGACGACGGCTACCCGGACCTCGCCGAGGGGTCCGGCAACGATACGCTGCTGAGGAAACCCCGGGACACCATACTAATTAATCCGTGCTGACGCGGTCGTCTTGCCGTATGTTGTATGCACTATGCCAAGGATTGCACGAGTGGTGGCGCCGGGGTTGCCGCAGCATGTGACGCAGCGGGGCAACCGTCGGCAGCGGACGTTTTTCGGGCGGGGAGACTACGCGGCGTACGTGGAGTTGATGGCGGCGTGGTGCGGCAAGAAGGGCAA
>JAAEQG010000260.1 GCA_024231775.1 bacterium | reverse complement strand
TGACAATGTCCCACTGGGTCGAGGCCGGCAGGGGAATTCCGAGACTCCCCTGGAGCCCTTCCAGGCGGTTGAAGGGTAGCCCGCTTCCGTACTTCAGCAGGGCAATCATGCTCGCCGCCGTCGCGTCGCACTTCTCCTGGCCCGCTCCCTCAGGCGGTTCGGCCGTGAAGACCTTCCCGCACAGGTTGCAGCGCAGCTTCTGGAGCTCGTAGACCTTGGCCCGCACCGGCGCCTGGCCCGTGATCCGGACCAGCATTCCCGGCGGGGACATCTCGTAGACCTTGCCCCGCTTGCAGTCCGGGCAGACATCGCCCGACTGAAGGGAACCATGCGGCACCGGGATCCTCTCGGCCCCTTTGTAATCGTCGGCGCCGTTGCGGCCGTGACCGGGCCGCGGGTCGGCTCGTTCTTCTTTGTTGTTGTCCGAAGGCGTGGCGTCGTCATCCTGACCAGGCCCCGACGAAGCCGTGTCGCCAGTAACCTCATCCTTGGTCACCTCGCGCGTCTTCTCCGTGCGCGAGCCGAACAACATCTTCCGCAGACGCGCGATGGTCGTACTCTTGTCCTCCACCAGCTCCGTGAGGTAGGCGTAGGATTTGAACACCGCCGTGATTGTCTCGTAGTCCTGGTCATTGAGTTGTTTGGCTTCGGCGCGTTGCAGGAGTTCCTCCAGATTGTCCATCGGCAACTCGACGATCTCCTGATTGGGCGTCTTCATGGGATCTGCGACAGCAATTGCCGGAAGTCCCGCCGCAGCGGATAGCCCAGCACCTCTTTGATCGGACGGTTGGGCCTCATGGTCTGGTCGTCCTTGCCCCGGCCCGTGGTACGCCCCAGAACGACCCAGTTGGCCGCCCGATAGCACGTGCCTCGGAATCGTTGCGGGTCCACGAAGGTCTCCAGGAAATACACCGGGTGCCCGTACACCTGCTCCCAATCCTGCGGGAGAATCTCGGCGATGTGCCCCAGAATATGTGAGGCCAGATGCGGGACCTGGACCCACGGCAGAATGAGGTAACGCGGGTTGTAGGCGATGAACTGGATGTTCTTGCGGCGGATCTCGGGAGACCAGCCGATGAAGCGGTCCCGGCAGCCCAGATGACGCGGCGCCGAAGACCACGCCAAGCAGGCGATGGGCCGCTTCTTTGAGTACACCAGGTACTTGAGATGTTCGCCGACCGGTTGCGTATAGCCGAGGTAGTGGTATTGCTCGATAAGGCTGTTGCACAGCGACTCATCCGCCGTCCGCCGCACCTGGCGGAAGACCAATGGCCGAACAACGTCCAGGGTTTGCCCCGGCGGCGTGGTGTCGATGTCCACCCGGGCGGGTGTTTGACGTTTCCACGGAGCCTGAGAACGGACATACCGCGGCGGCGGCAGTTCAATGTGATCCGCTCGGTGCAACGCCAGCAGCAATCCGCGACAGACCATGTCGCGCGGCGTTCCGTTGGGCTGGATCCAGTTCCAGGCCGCGCACAGCTTCAGGGACAGCGCCCGCCGCGTGGCGGTTGGATGCGCGCTGATCAGATCACGAATGAAGGCCACGTCGGCGTCGGTGACCACCCGGCCTCGGTACCTCAGCACGTCCATGGCCAAAGCGTAGCCGGGTCAAAGGTAGAACGCAAGGGGCAGTGACGAGGTTTTTCTTCGTCGGTTCTCAAGACGCCGCGCTCACCCGCCGCCATGCCGGCGGCACCTGCGCCGCGTCGGGATCACCGGCCGAGAGGAGGACATGCAGTTGATGTGCTTCCAGGGCTCTCGCCGCCCCCGTCTTACTGACCGGCCACCAGCGGAACCGCCCGCTGGATAAGCGCTTGTGGCATAGCCAAAATCCTTGTCCGTCGTAGATCAAGGCCTTGATGGCTGTTGCCCGCCGATTGCGAAACACGAACACCCCGCCGCCAAACGGATCGCGTTTGAGTTCCTCCTTGCACAGCCGGGCCAACCCATCGATCCCCTTGCGGAAGTCCGCAGGCGCTGTGGCCACCAGGATGCGCATCTGCGGCGTGACCTG
>JAAEQG010000259.1 GCA_024231775.1 bacterium | reverse complement strand
ATGCGAGCAATGAGCTGCGCCTGTTTGGCCGGGGAGGTCTGGCGCTCCCTCTTGGCCCAGTGGGTCGACTGCTGGTGCGGGACCGCAGGGAAGGCCGGTTATCTGGGGCTGCGTAGGTAGGGGAGGAGGACGGCGCGGCGGCGGGCTCGTTCGGCGCGAGTGGCCTCGTCCTGGTTGTCTATGTCCTCGTTGACTGAGTCGAAGAGGCTGAAGTAGCCGAAGAGACAGAAACCGGCGAAGTCGGTCACGGCGCGGTCGATCAGGCGCGTCGTTAGCTCGTGATCGGTGTCTGCAAAACGGATACCCATGACGATCGATATGCTGTCCCTGTGAGGCGCCCAGAGGTCGAGACGCTCGCCAAAGAGCTCTTCGTTGCTGGCGTAGTTCATCGGGTAGAGCGCGTCAACCAGGCCCTGCTCGATCCAGGTGACGGCGTCCTGGAAATGCTCGAGACCGCCGCCGGGCAAAGGGTTCACGGCAGCTGAGAGCTGCGGCGGGGGCTCGAGCTCGTTGAGTCTTTCGCGGATCAGACGGATCGTCTCAGTGACCTGCTCGGTGCGCCAGGTGTCCCACGGACCCTGACCCGCGCGGGCTTGCTCTGGGGTGCCGCCGGTGGCGGCTCGGTAAAGCCGCAAAGTTCGTGGGTCGTGGGGATAGTCGATGTCACCGGCCGGGGTGGCCGGGAACTCGTTGGGGAAACGAGCGTAGTCGAGATGGATGCCATCAAGGTCATAACGCGCGGCAATGTCGATCACCACTTCGGCCAGGTAGTCGCGGACCTCGGGTAGGCATGGGTTGACGCTGACGTAGAAACGCTCCGACAAGGGCTGGCGTACCCCGTGCTGATCCCACCACATCCACTCCGGCCGGGCGTTGTATAGCTGCTGCTTCCAGGCGCCCTCGGTGGGCGGCGGCTCGATCCCCCGCCATACCGGTACCAGGTTGATCCAGGCATGCAGGCTGAGGCAGCGCTGGCGTGCGAGCACGACGGAGCAGGCAAGAGGGTCGAAGCCGGGATAGGCTCCCCCCAACTGCTCGGCCCAGGGCTCGAAGGGCGAGTCGTAAAAGGCTGTGGCGTTGCCCCGTACCTGCAACAATACGGTGTCGAAACCCGCTTCGACACAGTTGTCAAAGATTGTCTCGAGGTCTGAACGGGTCTTGTAGTCGAAACGAGTTACCCAGATGGCGCGCACCCCGGCCGAATCCAGAGCAACCGGGGCGGGCTCGCCAACAGGCTCGGGGATGGCGCCTCCGCAGCCAGCGGCGGCGGCGAGGAGCAGGCAGAGTAGGGGAGGACTGTTGTTCATGTTTCCAGGACGGGTCAAAAAAAAGCGCCCCTGCCGGGCAGGGGCGCTCAGCGTTCTTGGCGGTAACTCGCCTACTTCTTGGCGACTTCTCCGGTGGCGGCGCCGTGAAGCTTGACTTCGACCTTCTCCTCGAGAGTGTCGTAGTACTCCTTCAATACGGCGATGACCTCAGGCTTGGAGAACTCCTTCGGTACCGGCTTGCCCTCGCTCATCAGCTTGCGGAGCATGGTGCCCGAGAGCAGCAGGCGGGCGCCGCCCTTGTACTGGCCGTTCTCGTCGATCTCGGCCTTGGACTCGTGGGGGCAGGTCTTCATCGAAGCCATGGCTTCGCATTCGTAGCAGTAGAAGGTCCAGTCCATGGCCAGGGGCTGCAGGATCAGCGAGCCCTGCGGGATCTCGTTGAAGATCTTCTGCGCGTCGAAAGGCCCGTAGTAGTCGCCGACGCCGGCGTGGTCGCGGCCCACGATCAGGTGGGAGCAGCCGTAGTTCTGACGGAAAACGGCGTGCAGCAAGGCTTCACGCGGCCCGGCGTAACGCATTTCCATCGGGTAACCGCCCTGCACAACGCGCTCGGGACGGAAATGGTTGTCGACCAGTGCGGCGATCGCCTTGACGCGAGTGTCGGCGGGAATGTCGCCTGGTTTCAGCTTGCCCACTAACTGGTGAATGTAGACGCCGTCGCAAACTTCGATGGCCACCCAGGCCAGGTAAGCGTGCGAGTTGTGCATCGGGTTGCGCAACTGCAATGCGGCGACCGTGTTCCAGCCGCGATCCTCGAAGATCTTGCGGGAGTCGGCCGGAGTCTGGT
>JAAEQG010000258.1 GCA_024231775.1 bacterium | reverse complement strand
TCCACCTGGGTGACACCACGCGAAGCGGCGGCAAGGAGTACACCTATCGCCTGCGGATCAGTGCACCGCGACCGGACTTCGCCCTGCGTGTTGTGCCGTCCGGGGGCGGAATGCGGAGCAAATCGGGCGGTGCGGCCAGCGTCTACGTGATCCGCAAGGACGGCTTCGAAGGCGACATCATGTTGAATCTGAAGGATCCGCCCGAAGGGTTCACCTCGTGGAACATCAAGTTGCCCGCGGGCAAGGAGATGGTACGGTACGGGATGAAGACGAGTCTGAGGAGCACCGAATTTGAGCCAGTCTACCTGGAGATTCAGGGTGCTGCGAGGATCGGCGACAAGAGGGTTGTTCGTGAAGCCGTGCCCTCGGAGGATCGGATGCAGGCCTTCTTGTGGCGTCATCTTCTGCCCGCGGAGGATCTGTGCGTGACGGTCTACAACCCGTCCTACCAGCCGCCGCCCACGCGAATTCCCGAGCCGTCCTCGGAAGACGAGGTGGCGAAGGCGGAAGCCAAGAGCGCTGCGAACCCGCCCAAGTTCACCAAGCGGCAGGTGGCCGGGCGGCTGAGGCAGCTCAAAGGACTGTACGAGGAGTGGCTGCTGACCGAC
>JAAEQG010000257.1 GCA_024231775.1 bacterium | reverse complement strand
GAAGGAGTTATCCGCCCAGATCCCCAGGCGGATTCCGCGCAGAGCGGCGTAGAAGAGGGGGATGTCCAGAAACCCGAATCGGTGCGCACAGGCCAGGATCACGTTATGTCGGGTGCGCCAGGTCCGGGTGTCGAACAGCTCGGGGTTGCGCACGTGCTCGACCCCGCTCCAGGTCACCGCCGGGCCATCGACGCCGGCCATACGCTGAAACCCGCCGCGGCGAATCCAGCCGAGCGTAGTCTCGAACATCGCGTTGAAGTTCCACCGCCGCCGCGGAAACACATTGTGCGATAACATGTGCAGCAACGTGGGCAGGTAGGTTCCGAAAGGATCAAGCCGAAACAGATTGGCGAAGTTGAGTTCCGCCACCGACACCAGGGTCTGGGCGTATCCGGGGCACGCCAATCCGGGCAGGCGCACCCAACGCGGTGGCCTGCGCCAACCACGCGGTACGGTTCCGCGACCTCGCGAAACGCGCAGCAACCGATCCGCCAGCCACAACCCCAGGTGGTAGAACTGATGCAAGGCGTACCACCATTGATCCTGGGCCTCACCATCGTCATAGGGATCGGTATCCAGCACCGTAGCCATGCTGGTGTTCATCTCGGCGAAGACTTCCGCAGCGGCTGGGGTGCGGAGCAGATCGACCGCAGCCATGTCGGACCGGGCTTCCCCCAGCGATTCCAACGCGCGCAGGTTGGCGATGGTGTCCGCCCGCGTCAGCTCGTTGATGGAGCGGCGATAGTCTCTCAACCATCCGTCCCGCTCGGGGTGCGGCTGAACGTGTGTTGGGGAAGTGGTCGCGCATTCATCGACCGCGCCCCGAAGTCGCATGCACAGACGGGGCAGTTCGTCTCGTCGCGATTCGTCAGGGGTCTGGGCTGCGGGCGCGTGGGGTTGAGAGCGAGGCTGCATCTTGGGCTCGTACGCCGGTCGACTAGTCCGTCCGATAATCGGAATGCGGCATTAACCTGCAGTGTAGTCCCTCGGACGATCCCAACCAAGCCCACCAAAGGAACCCAGGCAGTGTCCCTTTTTCACTTTCTCCGCCGGGTGCCCCGTCCTTTGCGCCGCAAAGGGCGGGAACTCAATCGGCCGCGGCGCCCGCCTGTCGAGCGAGGTCCGCGAGGGTGGTTTGGAAAGACCTTTTAAGCCAGGGTTCGCGATGGCGTCGGGCTCGACGACGACGGGCGGCATCGACCACCCGGGGCCGGGGAAGACCGGACTGGGCGTGGGTGGTGTTCACCAGGTAGAGCGCCTCGAGGTAGTTGAGCAGGGGATCGCCCCCGTTAACCGCCCCCGGCGAAGCGTCGCGGCGTCCCGAAGGAACCTCGTCAGCCAGGATGGGCGGGTGAAAGGTGACCCGCATCGATTGCTGGCGCCCCTGAACGAAACCGCAGGGATCGTTCAGGCTGACCGGGACGATGTAGGTACGCCGCCCGGTGCCTACCGATGCCCGAACCGCCGCCCGAGCTGCCAGCCGGACGCCGGATTTCACACTCATTTGCTGGCCGTAGAAGATGGGCGGTTGCCCCCCGTCCACCATGATGAAGACCGGGACGCGGGCGTTGACCAGCAGATCGGCGGTGTCGGCGATGGATTGGCGGAAGGGCGGGCATCCCGGTCCTCGAATAGCGATCGAGTAGCGGTCGTGGGCCATCTTCCGGCTCACCCCCGGTCCGTAGAAGGAGTTATCCGCCCAGATCCCCAGGCGGATTCCGCGCAGAGCGGCGTAGAAG
>JAAEQG010000256.1 GCA_024231775.1 bacterium | reverse complement strand
CCGAGTTGTGGAACCCGGACCGAGTCGGGAAAGCGCTCCACGCGACCGGCGATCACCCCCAGACCGGAGACCTCCGGCGACTCTTCGCTCGCTTCACAGAGCAGTTGCATCCCGAGACAGATCGCACAAGTGGAATACCCCGCCCGGACGCGCTCGCGTAACACTTCGTCAAGCCCATGGTCCGCCAGACGGCGCATCGCCGGGCCGAACGCCCCAACCCCGGGCAGGATGACTGGGGTTGGAGTTCGTAACTCCGCCGCGCTGCTGGTCAGTCGCGGCTGAACGCCTATCCTCCGCAACGCCGCACACACCGAGGCGACATTGGCGGCGCCGGTTTGCACTACGCTGACTGGACCGTCAACCGTCATAAGACGCCTTTCGTGCTAGGAACATCCTCCGTCCCGTCCAGAGCCACTGCCTTCCGCAGGGCCAGAGCAACGGCCTTGAACGCCGCCTCGGCGCGATGGTGGTCGTTCTCCCCCCGGAGAACGTCCACGTGAAGCGCGCAGCTCGCCCCCACCGCAAACGAGTTAAGGAAGTGGGTGACGTTCTCGCAGGAGAGCTCACCCAGTCGCTCGCGACTCAGCCCCAGGTCAACCACCGCGAAAGGACGACCGGAAAGATCGACCACGGCGCGAGCCAAAGCCTCATCCAGCGGAGCGTAAGCATCGCCGAAACGGCGGATGCCTTTGCGACCGTTCAACGCGCGATCGAGCCCAGTACCCAAGGCGAGGGCGCAGTCCTCCGCGCTGTGGTGGTCGTCGACCACAAGGTCACCTTTGCAGGTCAGCTCAATATCGAAGCGCGCATGACGCACCAGAGTGCTGAGCAGATGGTCGAGGAACCCGATGCCGGTTTGCACGCTGGCGCAACCAGTCCCCTCGAGCGTGATTCCTACGTTGACGTCGGTCTCCAGAGTCTTGCGGGAGAACTCCGCACGGCGAACGGTCATGCCGGTTCCTTTCCAGGATAGGTACCCGCCCCGGCGCGGAACGCACCGGGGTCTGTCGAATAAGCTGTCTCCAACGCATTCACCAGGCGCCCATAGTCCCTCTCCTCTCCGGGCACGGTGATGCGCAAGCTGCTCTCCAACCCGAGGCGCTGGGGGAATCCGCGTACGGCGATCCCCGCCTCCGCCAGCAACGCCGCCACCCGACCGGCGTCTCCGAACCGAGCCAGAACAAAGTTGGCCTGTGAGGGAAGCGGGTAAGCCCGGTAGTGCGCAAGCAACTGATACAATTGCCCGCGTTCTGCCCGCACGCGCTGCACGAACCCATCCACGCAATCCGACCCCGTCTCCAGCCAGGTCGCCGCCAAGGCCAGCGACAGCCCGGAAACGGGATAAGGACTTCCGGCAGCGCGCAGACCATTGATGATCGCCGTTGGCCCCATGGCATAGCCCACGCGCAGACCAGCCAACCCCCACGCTTTGGAAAGCGTGCGAACGACCAAGACATTGGGCAGGGTCAACACCTCCGCAGTCGGGTCCTCGTCGGCGAACTCCACGTACGCCAGGTCGACGATTACCAGGGCCTGCGGAACGGCAGCAGAGAGCTCGCGAACGGTCTCCACCGTCGCCACCGCACCGGTGGGGTTATTAGGGGTGACCACCGCTATCGCCCCGGTACGGGAATCCGCAGCGTCGAGTACACGCGTGGTCGGATACGCCCCCTCGGGCCAGGGAATCGAAACGATCTCGGCGTCCACGAGCCGTGGATACCGCTCCAGCATCTCGAACGTGGGCACGGGCAGAAGTAGTCGCCGGTTCGGCCCGAGACTCACCCGGCAGGCTCGGTCCAGGGCATCATCTCCGCCGCCGGTCACCAGGACCCTGGACGGTTCCACGCCCCAGCGTCGGGCCAGCAGCGCCTCCAACTCTCTGACGCTCGGGTAGCGGCGTACAGCCTCAACTCCACGCCGGCTCACGGTCTCCAGCAGTTCCGGCGGCGGGGCTGCGCCCTCGTTACCGTCAAGATGCAGCGTGATCGAGAGGGGATGAGATGGCGGCTGGTAGGCGCTCAACCCGGCGACGCGACTTGACAGCGTGACCCCGCCCCGAGGTTGCAGGCGAACCGTCGAGCTGGTTCTGGTGGGTTTGTCTTTCATGACACTCATGCCACTATCTGCGACAGTCGGGTAACGACCACATCGGTCCCCCCGTGGGCCTTCACCGCGGTGATGGCGGTGGGCAACTGCTCGCGAGGTACGGCAGCTTTGACCGCGTACCCCGCCCCCGCGTGCAGCGGTGCGACGGTGGGTTCGCGCATGCACGGCATGATCGCGATCACCGCTTCGAGTTGGCCGGCGGGGACGTTGACTTCGAGCATGACGCGCTGCCGGGCATCCAGCACCGAGCGCAGCAGAGTTACCAGTTGGTCAATGGCTTGACGGCGCTGGGGATCATCCAGAGCTGCCGGGTGAGCGTACAGGCGGGTGGAGGAGCGGAGGACTTCGTCGACAATCTCCAGACCGTTGGCTCGCAAGGTCGAGCCGGTGGCTGAGTTGTCCACGATGCAGTCGGCGTCCTCCGGCGGAAAGACCTCCGTGGCTCCGTAGGAGCGCACGAAACGCGCCTCCAGATTCCGCTGTTCAATCCAGCAACGGGTGAGACGCTCGTATTCTGAAGCGACCACCAGCGGACGCGAGGGAAGCTGTCCTTCGACCAGCAGACCAATCGGCGCCGCAGCCACCAGATGCACCGGATCCAGCTCGGTGTCGAGCAGTTCGACTACCTCAGCCTTCAGTTCGGCAACCCAATCAGCTCCGGCAAACCCCACATCCCGAGACCCGACGTGCAGCATCTCCAGGACGTTCTGCGGTTTGAGGATCTTGGCCTCCATACCTGGCAGCGAAACGGACGGCCGATAATCACGCGGCCCCGAGCGTAGCTGAATGCCCGCGTCGCTCAGAAGCGCGCGTACGCTATCCTGCATGCGTCCCTTGGGAAGCCCCAGTCGTAATGATGGTCCTGCGGCACGGCTGAGCATGTGCCTGCCCCCTTCTTGGTTGGGGCTTCGGCCGGCGGCGCAGTGTCGTAAAAAGAACGACGCCGACCGAAGCCGGCGTCGATGGTGGTCTGCTTGCCTCTGCGTCTACACCATCACCCGGCCACGGTTGTGGTATGGTGATGATGGTGCAGGTTGTTGAGGCCAGTAACGTTCATCTCAGGGAAGAGTATACACCGCCACTCCGGCAAGTCAAGGCAAAAACCCCTCCCCAGATCGGGTTAGCGCCAGGATGACCTCAGAGGCTCGCAGATTCGGCCAAGCCCGAACCGCCTTCCCTTTGCTCAGGGCGATACAACTAAGGATGCGGATGTTGCCCCGGCGACAGAATCGTTCCAGGTTCTCCAGAGACAGTTCACGCAGGTTGGGGGTGTCCCTCCAGGAGCAGCACCCCAGGTCTTCCGGAGCGGAGTGCCCACGTAAGACCATCCGCAACCTCCGCGACCAATGCGCCCCGTTCTCGAAACTCACCACCGCCACCCGACCGACGCGGAGCATCTCTTCGAGCACCCGTCCAGGATGTCGCAATGCCCGAAGCGTCTTGGATAACACCACATAATCGTAGGAAGAGTCGGCTAATCGGGGCAGTTCGTGCTCCAGATCGCCATGGGTGACCGACAGACCGCGTTCGCAGCACTCGATGACCGCGTCCGCATCAAGCTCTACGCCCTTACCCCGCACCCGCTTGGCTCCGCGGAGAGAGTCCAACAGCGCTCCACCGCCGCACCCCAGATCGAGAACCCGACTCTGTGGGCGGATCAGCTCCTCGATGCGTCGATGGTCAGCCCGCAACTCAACCAAGGAGGAACGGTCACCAACGTCGCCATTGACCGTGGCATCCGTCTCGGGCCAGTCCGCCGGCGCAGCCGCCAAATGGGCGCGGATCAACCGGCCTACCCGCTCCGGCTCTAACAAGAACGCGTCGTGGCCGTAGGGTGAATCGATGTTGCAGTAGGTCACCGCCTTCCCGTTGCTGTGTAGGGCATCGACGATCTGGCGCGACTGCGCCGGGGTGAACAACCAGTCGCTGCAGAAGCTGATCACATGGACCTTCGCCTGCACGTCGCGAGTGGCGGCCTCCAGGGATCCGTTTCGCGCGGTTAGATCGTAGTAGTCCATCGCTTTGGTGATGTAGAGATAGCTGTTCGCGTCAAACCGCTCGACGAAGGCCCGCCCCTGATGGTCGAGATAGGTCTCCACCGAGAACTCGTTGGTAAAGTCATACCGGTAGCGATCCGCATTGCGAAGCTGTCGCCCGAACTTGCGGTGCATGCCCTCTTCGGAGAGGTAAGTGATGTGTCCGACCATGCGGGCGATGGACAGCCCGCGATCGGGGAGCGAACCGGCGTGGTATTGACCGTGGACAAAGTCCGGGTCCGCCAGAATCGCGTTACGCCCCACCGCGTCGAAGGCGATGGACTGGGCGTTCAGCCGCGGGGTGGTGGCGATGGCAATGGCGGCGGCGACGCTCTCGGGATAGCGCACCGTCCACTCCAACACCTGCATACCTCCCATGGACCCGCCGACCACCGCCAGCAAGCGCTCGATTCCCAGGTGTTCGAGCAGCCCCTTCTGTACCTTAACCATGTCTTCAATGGTGATAACCGGGAAGTCCAGCCCCCAGGGTCGGTCCGTGGCGGGGTTGAGGCTTGACGGCCCCGTCGTGCCCTTGCAGCCGCCGAGCACATTGGCGCAGATGACGAAATAGCTGTTGGTGTCGATGCCCTTGCCCGGCCCGATCATGACGTCCCACCAGCCCGGACGTTTGTCGTCGGGCGCGTGGTACCCGGCGGCGTGGGCGTCACCGGTCAGAGCGTGGCAAACCAGCACGGCGTTGTCGCGCTGGGGACTGAGCTGTCCGTAGGTCTCGTACGCCACCTGAATCGGACCGAGCGACCGACCGCACTCCAGGCGTAGCTCGTCGGGGGGCTCGAACAGCGTAGCCTGGTGTGTCCGAACCAGCCCCACCGAGTCCCGCAGCGTCTCGGGCGGATGTGCTACCGAACTCAACACTTTGAAGCCTCCAAAGCCCGGGCGATGTCCGCGATGATGTCCGCAGCGTCCTCCAGCCCTACGGAGAGGCGAATGAACTCCGGGGTAACCCCGGTTTGCTGCTGCTCTTCCACGGAGAGTTGGGAGTGGGTGGTGCTGGCCGGGTGGATGCACAGCGTTTTGGCATCGCCGATGTTGGCCAGGTGAGACATCAGCCGGGCGGCGTCGATGAACTTCCGGCCCGCTTCGGCGCCCCCCTTGATCCCGAATCCGACGATGGCACCGCAACCGTTCGGCAGGAACCTCTGCGCATTCTCGCTGCTAGCGTGACTCGCCAGCCCCGGATAGTTCACCCACTCCACGGCATCGTGCTCCTGCAAGTACGCCGCTACCGCCAACGCGTTCTCGCAGTGACGGGGCATACGCAGGTGCAGGGTCTCCAAACCCTGGAGGAACAGGAACGCCGCAAAGGGGCTTAGGCAACTACCCATGTCGCGTAGCAGGTGGGTCCGGCAGCGCGTGATATAGGCGATGTTCCCGAAGGGAGCCAGCGCCTCGGCAAAAACCGTCCCATGATAGGCAGGATCCGGAGCGGTAAACTCGGGCCAGCGGGATTTCTCCGCGGACCAGTCGAACCCGCCCGAGTCCACGATGCATCCCCCGACGTGCAGCCCATGTCCCCCGATGAACTTGGTGCAACTGTAGACGTTGATGTCGACACCGTGCTCGAACGGACGCAGCAGCGCTGGGGTCATCACCGTGTTGTCACAAATCACCGGCAAACCGTGCCGGTGGGCGGTGTCGGTGATGGCGGGGAAGTCGGGAACGTCGTTCTTGGGGTTGCCCAGCGACTCGAAGTAGACGCAACGAGTGTTCTCGTCGACCAGGGTGTTGATCTCCTCCGGGCGGCGCGGATCGAAGAACCGCACTTCGATGCCCAAACGCTTGAAGGTATGCGTGAACAGGGTCCACGTGCCCCCGTAGAGGCTTTTCGAGGAAATCAGATTCTGCCCGGACTGACATATATTGAGCACCGCGGCGGTCGTTGCGGCCTGCCCGCTGGAAGTCGCCACCCCGCCGACGCCGCCGTCAAGAGCAGCCAAGCGCTTCTCGAGCACGTCGCAGGTAGGGTTCATCAATCGGCTGTAGATGTTGCCGAACTCCTTCAGGGCAAACAGATCGGCGGCGTGCTCCGTGTCCCGAAACACGTAACTGGTCGTGGCGTGAATGGGGACGGCGCGCGCCCCGGTGGCAGGGTCCGGAACCTGTCCGGCGTGCAAGCATCGTGTGCCCAGTCCGTCAAAGGTAGTGTTGCTCATTGGATAGCTCCATTTCGGTGAGGGTAACTTCGTTCTGCTACAGTCCGCGATAATCAGAGACCCGGACGGACCGAACCATCAGTCGATCCGCCGGGATACGAGCCTAGCCCGCGGCACTCCGCCCGGCGGTCGAGGACGGGTTTCCCACCACCGTGTGGTGAGACGCCGGATCCACGCCGCCAATAACCAGCGTTACCCCGTGATGCGCCGCCGCCTCGAGGGCAGCGGCTTGCACCAGGTCACACCCCTCGGCAGCCATCCGCAGGGCATCCGCATAGCTCAAACGTGGCAATGGTTGAGCATCCACATGGACGTTGGGATCTTCCGAGTAATACCCGGGAACGTCTTTGATCAGCTCACAGCGCCCGCTGCCTACCGCCGCGGCGATGCACACGGCGGTCAGATCGGAGGCGCCGCGCCCGAGGGAAACGACGGAGTCAAACGGCCCCCGGGCCAGAAAACCGGGCACGACCACCACGCGGTGACGCTCCAGGTAGTAGCGCAGGTGGGTGGGATAAACCTCCGCCGCCAGAGGGGCGCGGTCCGAGGTGGAGACCACCAGACCACACTGATGCACATTCAGGCCTACCGCGTCCTCCCCGAGTCGGTGCAGACAGAGCGTCAGTCGAGCCACCGACTCCAACTCGCCCGTGGACCACAACAGGTCCAGCATCGCGGCGGAGGGCTTGGGGCATAGCTCCCCAGCCAGGGCGCGCAGACGGTCCGTCGTGCCCAGCTCCGCGGAGACCACGACCACTATGGGCTCGCCCAGGCCATCAGCCAGGCGGCGTGTCACCACCTCAGCACACCGCCGGTACGCTTCCGTATCCGTCAATACCGATCCCCCGAGCTTGAGCACTCTCGCCGCCGCAGGGATCAAACTCCCAGTTGACATCCTTTTCTCCTTGCCGGCGCGCACCTTCCGCGCAAGCGAAACGTCGCGTCTTCTGAACGCGAACAAACCACATCTGTCCGTTGCCCACGCCAACCGCGCAGCGGTGCAGTGCGGGCCCACCATTTCGGGGGATAACTGGTTGTGGTCAGTCAGTCTTTGAGGTCAAAGAGGTGACCGATCCGCCATTTATCTCTCCCGATCTCTCGGGCAGGAATTAGCACCTTGGCCTAGCAGCCAGGTTGCTGTGGCGTCAGCGGGCCTGTTCCCTCAGCCACTCTTGATAAACGGCTGACCGTAGAAGGACAGCCAACTACTATATCGCACACCGTCCGCGCAAAGTCAAGTGGAAACTCCACTTTCCAGGCCCGCGCGCCCATTCTCCTCAGGATGAAGGCGCCTGCCCTATCGCTCAGGGGCTGTCGGTCCAGTCCGTAGCATCCATCTCATGCTCACCCTCCAAGCTGAGCAGGCCACCATGCCTGCAGCCCCCCCCCCCGTCGCCGGAGCAGATTCATGTCCCGAGGGGCTTGACGCCGATGAACATATGCATATAATTGCAGAAAGAGCGGTTTATTCACGGAGGTCCTCCGATGAACAACAAGAGCTCACGCCAGGCGGCGCTGCTGACCCTGGTACGCCGGAGAAGGGTGGCCAGCCAGGAGGAGATGGTTCGACTTCTGGACGGAAAGGGGTTCTCCACCACTCAGGCGTCCTTGAGCCGGGATGTGCGCGAGTTGGGCCTGGTGCGGGTGTCCGGTCGTTACGTGCCCGCAGGCCAGCTGGGGGTGGAACGCCCGGGCGGGTTACTGCCGGAGCGGGATTCTGAATTAATCATGTCCGTAGAACCAATCGGAGCCAACCTGATCGTGGTGCGAACGCCGCCTGGGGCAGCCAACGCGGTGGCTGCCGACCTGGACAGTAAGACCCTTCCCGAGATCTCCGGCACGATCGCGGGAGATGACACCATCTTCATCGCCGTACGGAGTCGCTGCGCCCAGGGGAGGTTGATTGCCCAGTTACCATCTGCTGTCGAGCGGCGGGAGCAGGCCCCACCTGCGCGGCGCACGGTTCGGAAACGCCCCGCCTCGCGTGGAGGACACAAACCATGAAACCGAAAGCGGTCCTGGCATTCTCCGGCGGTTTGGACACTTCCTACTGCACGATCTATCTGCGCGAGCGAGGTTACGAGGTCCATACCGTCTGGGTCCAGACGTCCAGCGCCCGAGGTGAGGACGCGGCGGTGGAGCAACAGGCTCGGGCTCTCGGAGTGACGAACCACTGCACCATCGACGCACGCCGGGAACTCTTTAGTGACTACCTGCGCTACCTGATATTCGCCAACGCCTTACGCGGCGAGGTCTATCCGCTGTGTGTCTCCTCGGAGCGCATCGTCCAGGCCAAGCTTTGCGCCCTCCACGCCAAACAGATCGGCGCCGCCGCCCTGGCCCACGGATCGACCGCCGCGGGCAACGATCAGGTTCGCTTCGACGTCGCGTTTCGCGTCTTCGCCCCGGAGACGGAGATACTGGCTCCGGTGCGCGATCAGGAGCTGTCGCGCGAAGCGGAGGTGGAGTATCTCGCCCAGCACGGAGTGACCGTCCCCGCCAAGACCGCCTTGTACTCGGTCAATCAGGGGTTGTGGGGCACGACCATCGGCGGGGTCGAGACGCATCGCAGCGACGGCGTACTCCCGGAGGAAGCCTACGTTCTCACCAAAGCGCCGTCGGAACAACCGTCCGCCGCCGAAGAGGTCGTGGTCATGTTCGAGGGCGGCGTTCCCGTGGGACTCGACGGGGAGCGGATGGATCCGGTGCGGCTTATCGAGCGTCTGGAAGCCCGGGCGGGGAAGCACGGCATTGGGCGAGGCGTTCACGTTGGCGACACTATTCTGG
>JAAEQG010000255.1 GCA_024231775.1 bacterium | reverse complement strand
CCTCCCCGGGGCGGGCGCTGGCCGGATGCATGAGTTCGCCGCAAGGCAAGATTGCCGGCTGTCTGAAGACGCTGGCCGAAAAGGACAACTGAACCGTATCGATCGGACTGGTCCGCGTTCAGCGGATGAAATGACGCCGCGTCGGCGTCGCCTATCCGGTCGGCGAAAAGACTACAGGAGAGTCGATAGCGATGGCAGAAGCACCCGCCAAAGAGTTTACCGCGGAGACCACCGAGCTGGCCGACAAGTTGGTGGCCTTGTCCGTCAAGGATGCTCAGAGTCTGGTTGACTGTCTGAAGGACGTCCACGGGATCGAGCCCGCCGGTGGGGGAGCGGTGATGATGGCTCCGGGAGCTGGCGCCGGCGAAGACGAAGCCGAGGAGCAGACCGCGTTCGACGTCATCCTGACCGCCACGGGAGACAAGAAGATCCAGGTCATCAAGGCCGTCCGAGCTGCCACGTCACTGGGCCTCAAGGAAGCCAAGGAGTTGGTGGACAGTGCGCCCAAGGCGGTGAAGGAAGGAATCTCGAAGGACGAAGCCGAGAAGCTCAAGGCCGATCTGATCGAGGCGGGGGCCATCGTCGAAGTGAAATAGCACCGGTGTCCCGCCGCGTCCGGGGTCTGCGACGCGGCGGTAGACGGGGCTGCGGTGATGGGTCTTTGCCGCGGCCGGTTGGTGAAACTGCCCTGCGGAGCGGGACTAGCCTCGTGAACGGGAGCACGGGGCTTCTCGGATTGCTCTGCCATCGGGCCTGACCATTCCCTTTTGAAGGCCAAGATAGTCCGCGCGGAGGAGAAGCGCCGCTGTGGTGGTTGCGCCGTTCCTCTGGGCGGATGGTTGTTGTGTTCATGAGAGGGTGTTGCGGATGGTCGCGAAGAGCAAGGTGACAAGGAATTACAGCAGAGTCGGCGACGTGGTTCCCATCCCGAACCTGATCGATATCCAGGTGGTCTCCTACGCCCGGTTCCTCCAGGAGGAAGCGGCCCCGGATGCGCGCAAGAAGCAGGGCCTCCAGGCCTTGCTGAGCGAGGTGTTCCCCATCGAGAGCTACGACGGGAACATGTCGCTCCAGTACATTCACTACGAACTCGGCAAACCGCGCTACACCCCGGACGAGTGTCGCCAGCTACGGCTGAGCTACGGACTGCCCTTCAAGGTGCGTCTCCGACTGCTGCGCAAGGACACCGACGAGATCCAGGAGGACCTGATCTACATCGGTGAGATGCCCATCATGATCGGTGGCGGCGAGTTCATTATCAACGGGGCGGAGCGCGTCATCGTTTCGCAGTTGCACCGTTCGCCGGGGGTCGATTTCGTCAAGGAGCAGGTAGAGGGCGACCGGGCGTTGCACGGTTGTCGCATCATCCCCGAGCGCGGTAGCTGGATTGAGGTCAACGTCACCAAGAAGGACGTCCTGGCGGTGCGCATTGACCAATCCGGCAAGATACCCGCCACGACCTTCATTCGGGCGATGGACCCCAAGTATGGAACCGACGAAGCCCTGGTGAGCGAGTTCTACAAGACCAAGAACGTTAAGGCTTCGGCACTCAAGCCGGAGATGTACGCGGTCACCACGATTGTGGACGAGGAGAGCGGCGAGGAACTGGTCCGGGCCGGATGCCAGTTGGGGGACGCGGTCACCACGATCCAGAACTCCGACCTCAGGCAGGTGCAGGTGATCCCCAAGGTTCTCGACCCGCTGCTGCTGAACACCCTTGCGGAGGACTCCGCCGGTTCCCACGAGGAGGCTCTGCTCAAGATCTACGCCCGGTTGCGTCCGGGCAACCCCCCGCAGTTGGACAAGGCCAAGAAGCTCTTCGCGGAGAAGTTCTACGACGAGAATCGATATCGCCTGGGCGAGGTCGGGCGTTTTCGTCTGAGCCGGAAGCTGGACTGCCGTGGGGGTGACCGCCGCATGACCCTCGACGTGGAGGACGTCGTGGCCTGCGTGAAGTACGTGATGCAATTGCGCTCCGGCGAAGGCGAATGCTCGATCGATGACATCGACCACCTGGGCAACCGCCGGTTGCGGACTCTGGACGAGTTGGCTTCCGAGGAGTTGCGCAAGGGTCTGCTCAAGTTCCGCCGCACCGTGCAGGAACGGATGAGCATGAAGGACCCCGATCACATCGGCCGGATAGCCGAATTGGTCAACAGCAAGGCGATCAGTGCGAGCGTCGAGTTCTTTTTCGGACGCGGCGAGCTCTCTCAGGTGGTCGATCAGACCAACCCGCTCTCGCAGTTGACCCACGAACGGCGCCTATCCGCGCTGGGGCCTGGCGGGCTGAACCGCAAGCGGGCCGGCTTCGAGGTTCGCGACGTTCACATCAGTCACTACGGCAGGATCTGCCCGATCGAGACGCCGGAAGGGACCAACATCGGCCTGATCGCCTCGCTGAGCATCTTCAGCACGGTCGATGAATATGGTTTCCTGGTCACCCCATACCGCGCCGTGAAGGCTGGCGGAGCCTTGGACAAGGTTTCCTTCCTACGTGCGGATGAGGAGATGCGCTCGGTCTTGGCGCCCCCTGAGTCGATCGAGCCCGGTAGCAAGAAGATCCGCTCGGGACCCACCATTGCCCGGGTCCGGGGGGACCTGGCTCAGGTGAGCAGTGATGAGGTGGACTATGTGGACATCTCCCCGAAGCAGACCGTGGGCGTGTCCGCGTCGCTGATTCCTTTCCTCGAGCACGACGATGCCAACCGCGCCTTGATGGGATCCAACATGCAGCGGCAGGGGGTTCCGCTGCTCACACCGGAACCGCCGGTGGTGGCTACGGGCATGGAGCTCGCGGTGGCGGAGAACAGCGGGATGGTGTTGCGGGCGGATCGACCGTGCACGGTCACCTACGTTGATGCCGAGAGGATCGTGCTCGACACCACCCACGAGTATGTGCTTCGAAAGTTCCAGGGTCTGAACGAACGCACCTGTCTGAACCAGCGACCGTTGGTGCGGCAGGGCGACCAGGTCGCCAAGGGGCAGATCATCGCCGACGGCCCCGCTACGGTGAACGGTGAGTTGGCCCTGGGCAAGAACCTGCTCGTGGCCTTCATGACTTATGATGGGTACAACTTCGAGGACGCCATCCTCCTCAGCCATCGACTGGTGAAGGCGGATGTGTTCACCAGTATCCACATCGAGGAATACGAGGTCGAGATCCGCGAGACCAAGCTGGGCCGCGAAGAGTTCACCGCGGACATCCCCAATGTCTCCGAGCGGGCTTTGGCCAACCTGGACATCAACGGCGTGGTGCGCATCGGGACCAAGGTGGGCCCGGGGACCATCCTGGTCGGCAAGGTCAGCCCCAAGTCCAAGACCGAACTCAGCCCGGAGGAGAAACTGCTCCACGCGATCTTCGGCCGGGCCGGCGAGGACGTGAAGAACGACTCCCTCGAACTTCCGGCCGGCGAAGAGGGAATCGTCATTGACGCCAAACGCTTCAGCCGGCGCATGCATCTGACCGACGAGCAGAAGCGTGAGCTCAACGCCCAGATCGAGGACACCCAGGCAGAGTTCGGCAAACGCATCGTTCACGTGTTCCGCCAAATGTGCCAGGAAATCGAAGAGGTCTGTGGCCAGCCCATGATCGACCCCAACACCCGCCAGATCGTGGGGCACAGCGAGCTGAACGAAGTCCTCCTCGAACAGGTGGAGTCGCTTCGCGAGCAGGTTCGTGCTCGAGATCTCAAGTGGGTCAAGCCAGCCGCCAAACGCGCCGACGCCTTGAAGGTGGCGGACCGCTTCTGGCCCCGGGTTGACGAGCTGGACGAGGAGAGCGAACGCCGAGCCAGCCATCTGCGACGCGGAGACGAGTTGCCGTCCGGCGTCTTGGAGATGGTCAAGGTATACATCGCCACCAAACGCCAGCTTTCCGTCGGCGACAAGATGGCTGGGCGGCATGGCAACAAGGGCGTGATCGCCCGCATCCTGCCCGAGGAGGATATGCCCTTCCTCGAGGACGGAACCTCGGTAGATATCCTGCTCAACCCGCTGGGCGTGCCCTCTCGGATGAACGTTGGGCAGATCCTGGAGACTCACCTGGCTTGGGCAGCCCAGATCCTGGGTTTCCAGGCGGTTACGCCCGTGTTCGATGGAGCCAAGGAGGAGGAAATCCACGCCGCGGTCCGGGAGGCCAACGAGAAGGTCCATGCCCGCAGTCAGGATGACGCCGCAATCGTCGGGGCTGGCGTTACCCGTGAGATCTTCTGCGAGATGCCCTATGGTGGGAAGATTAGCCTGTTCGACGGTCGCACCGGAGAACCCTTCGACCAGAAAGTGACCGTGGGCTACATCTACATGATGAAGCTGCATCACCTTGTGGATGAGAAGATCCACGCCCGGGCCACCGGACCTTACAGCCTGATTACTCAGCAGCCGCTAGGGGGCAAGGCCCGCACCGGTGGGCAGCGCTTCGGCGAGATGGAAGTCTGGGGACTGGAGGCCTACGGGGCGGCATATGTGCTTCAGGAATTGCTCACCGTGAAGAGCGATGACGTGGAGGGTCGCACCAAGATCTACGAGTCGATGGTCAAGGGCGTTAACACACTCGAAGCGAGCACCCCGGTGTCGTTCGACGTGTTGTGCCACGAGATTCGCGGGCTGGGAATGAACATCCAACTCGAGAAGAAGCGGGTGATCTGATTGCGGGCTGGGCCGTGGATCAACGCGGATTCACGAGGATCCCGGAGAGGAACGAGGTTATTCGTGTTCGTCGGCGTTGATTCGCGGCGAACGTCCGGCTGAAAGCTGATGGCTTCTTGGCGAGGGTGCTGCGATGGTCAAGAAGGTGGTCTATGAAGTCATCGAGCAGCTTGATCTGCAGGAGTTGCGCGCGTTCTATGAGAAACAGCATCACGCCACCACTCATTCGCTGGAGAAGCTCGAGCGAATGGTGGAGCGGTCGTTCTGTTTTGTCACCGCGCGCCAGGAAGGAAGGCTGATCGGGATTTCGCGGGGCGTAACCGACGGAGTCCGGGGGCAACTGGTGGAGTGCAAACTGGATCCTGCCTATCAGGGGCCCGCTTGCATTACCCGGATAGACGGGCGCATCGAACACGATGCCGAGGGGATTGCCCGGGAGATGGCCTTGCGGGTGATTGAGTCTCTGCAGAACTACGGGGTCGAGCGCATCGACGTGCAGGCCTATGGAACCGAGGTGGACTTCTGCGAGGACCTGGGCTTCAAGCGGGCGGCGGGGATCGCCTTGCTCGTGATGGGGCCTGAAGCGGCGGCGGACGACCCGGTCGCTGGGTGACCCCGTGGTCGCAGGCGGCGGGTCGGCGAGAGATCCGGCCGCAGGAGACACGGAGCCCAGGCTGACTTGGGTTCAGGGGTGGGGGCGTTACCGTCCGTCCATGGACGCCAGCATACAGAGAGGCCGAACGTGATGAATGACAGCGTATACGATCGGATCAACGACTACGGTAGCGTTACGATTTCGCTGGCCAGCCCGAACGACGTTCGGGCCTGGTCGTTTGGCGAGGTGAAGAAACCCGAAACGATTAACTACCGTACCTATCGTCCCGAGCGTGATGGACTGTTCTGCGAGCGGATCTTCGGTCCGGAGCGAGACTGGGAGTGTGCCTGCGGAAAGTACAAAGGCACCAAGCACAAGGGCATCATCTGTGACCGCTGCGGCGTGAAGGTGACCCACTCTCGCGTGCGCCGCAAACGCATGGGCCACATCAACCTGGCCGCCCCCGTCGTGCATATTTGGTTCTTCAAGGCCATGCCCTCCCGGTTGGGAAATCTGTTGGCGATGAAGACCACCGACCTGGAGAAGGTGGTTTACTTCCAGGACTACGTAGTCGTCGATCCGGGGGACACGCCGCTCAAGTCCAAGCAACTGCTCACCGAGGAGGAATACCGCGCCGCCCTCGAGCAATACGGGGCGTCGTTCAAAGCCCTGATGGGGGCCGAAGCCGTCAAGGAGCTTCTCGCCGGACTCGATTTGGACGCGCTGGCGGAGGAGCTGCGCCTCTCCCTGACCAAGACCACCAGCAAGCAGAAAATCAAGGACGCCACCAAGCGGCTCAAGATCGTCGAAGCCGTGCGCCAGTCGCCCAATGACCCCGGCTGGATGATTCTGGAGGTCATTCCGGTCATTCCGCCGGACCTCCGTCCGCTGGTGCTCCTGGAGAGCGGAAACTTCGCTACCAGCGATCTGAACGACCTCTACCGCCGGATCATCAACCGGAACAACCGGCTGAAGAAGCTGGTCGATCTCAACGCTCCGGAAGTCATCATCCAGAACGAGAAGCGCATGCTGCAGCAGGCGGTGGACGCGCTGTTCGACAATGGACGCTGTCGGCGTCCCGTGCTGGGCTCGAGCAACCGGCCGCTGAAGTCGCTCACCGACATGATCAAGGGCAAGCAGGGCCGTTTCCGGGAGAACCTGCTGGGCAAGCGGGTGGACTACTCGGCCCGCTCGGTGATCGTCGTCGGACCGGAGCTGAAGCTGCACCAGTGCGGTTTGCCCAAGAAGATCGCCTTGGAGCTGTTTCAACCGTTTATCATTAGAAAACTTAAAGATCGCGGACTGGCGGATACGATCAAGAGCGCCAAGAAGATGCTCGAGCGCCGCGACCAGGAGATCTGGGACATCCTCGAGGAGGTGATCTACCAGCATCCGGTGCTGCTCAATCGGGCGCCCACCCTCCACCGGATGGGCATTCAGGCGTTCGAGCCCGTGCTGGTCGAGGGGAACGCGATCCGGATTCACCCCCTGGTGTGCAAGGGCTTCAACGCCGATTTCGATGGCGATCAGATGGCCGTCCATCTGCCTCTGTCCGTTGAGGCCCAGGCGGAGGTCCACGTGTTGATGCTGTCTCCCAACAACATCTTCAGCCCCGCCAACGGCAGCCCGATCATGTCTCCCTCGCAGGATATCGTCTTGGGGATCTTCTATCTGACCACCGACCACGTCAGCCCCAAGATTGACGAGAAGGACATGCCCATCTTCGCCAGCGAGCGTGAAGCCATGCTGGCCCAGGCGATGGGCAAGGTTGGGCTGCACGACCGAATCGTCTTGCGGCTCTCCCGTACCAAGGTGATCCCCGCTCTGGGTAAACCGGCGGAGGACCTTCCGCCCAACGGCCGAATCGTCACCACTGTAGGCCGCCTGGTGTTCAACGACATCCTCCCCCCAGAGATGCCCTTCTACAATCACTCCCTCTCCCAAAGAGGGGCTGCCCGGGTGATTGCCGATTGCCACCGACAATTGGGGCGCTCGGTGACCATCGACCTGCTGGACGAGATCAAGGCGATCGGGTTCTCCCGCAGTACACTGGCCGGTCTTTCCTTCGGCCTGACCGACTTGCGGGTCCCCGCCGCCAAGCCGGCGATCATCGACGCCGCCCAGAAGCAGGTCGACCGGGTCGAACGCGACTTCAACCGTGGCGTCCTCACCCCCATGGAACGCTACAACCAGCTCATCGATGTGTGGATCCATGCGCGCGAGAAGGTCACCGAGGAGATGATGCGCGAGCTGAAAGTGGACTTCCGCGACCGCGAGGGCATGCCGGTCGGAGTCGATGCCGAAGACAAGGAACTGTACCTCAATCCCATTTTCCTGATGACCGAGTCCGGAGCCCGCGGCAGCGTCGATCAGATCCGTCAGCTCGCGGGGATGCGGGCGCTCATGGCCAAGCCTTCCGGGGAGATCATCGAAACCCCGATCAAGGCGAACTTCCGCGAGGGACTGAGCGTTCTGGAATACTTCAGTTCCACCCACGGGGCGCGTAAGGGCTTGGCGGACACCGCCCTCAAGACGGCGGACTCCGGCTACCTGACCCGCAAGCTTGCCGACGTTGCCCAGAACATCATCATCACCGAGGGTGATTGCGGAACCATCATGGGCATCACCAAGGGGGCCACCTACAAGGGCGAGGAGATCGATGTTCCCCTGAAGGAAATGGTCGTCGGACGAGTAGCCCGAGACCCCATCCGCAACCCCGTTACCGACCGGTCCATCGTCGGCGAGAATGAAATCATCACCCAGGCAACCGCTCAGGGCATTGAGGACCTCGGACTGGACATCATTCGTGTGCGCAGTCCCCTGACCTGCGAAAGCCGGCTAGGCGTCTGTGCGCTCTGCTACGGCGTGGACCTCGCCACCGGTAGACTGGTCGAGGAGGGGATGGCGGTCGGGATCATCGCCGCCCAGTCCATCGGTGAGCCCGGTACGCAGTTGACCATGCGGACGTTCCACACTGGCGGCGTCGCCACCCGCGACGTGGTCGAAAACGAGATCCGCAGCACCCAGAGCGGGACGATCGTGTACGTCAATCTGACCCGCGCAACGGTGCCCGTCCGAGGCGAGTTGGCCGAGCGAACGGTTGCCCTGAAACGCAACGGAGAGGTCGCCGTTCACGATGCCAAGGGACGCGAGCTGGAACGCTACAAGGTTCCATACGGCGCGGAGCTGCTGGTGGAGCAGGGCGAGAAGGTCACGGGGCGTACGGCCCTGGTCACGTGGGACACGCACTTGACCCCGATACTCGCGGAAGTGGGCGGGTTCATTCGGTTCCAGGACATCATTGAAGGTGAAACCGTTCGGCTCGAACAGGAACGGGCCACCTCGAAGCTCGTGGTGATCGAGCACAAGGGCGAGAAGCATCCGCAGATCGTTATCGAGGACCGCGAGGGCAACGTACTGGACTATCACTACCTGCCCGCCAAGGCCCACATGGAGGTGGAAGAAGGACAGGAGGTCGTGCCTGGTGAGTTGCTCGCTCGCCAGCCCCGGGCGATGTCCGGTACCCAGGACATCACCGGCGGGTTGCCGCGCGTCACCGAGATCTTCGAAGCCCGCTGTCCCAAAGAGCCGGCGGTCATGGCGGAGATCTCCGGAACCGTCGAGATCCGCGCGGACAAGCGCCGCGGAAAGATGACCATCATCGTCCGCAATGAGAGCGGGATGGAGAAAGAACACCACGTCCCCCAGGACAAACAGTTGATGGTCCACGCCGGCGACAAGACCGAGGCGGGCGATCCGCTCATCGACGGACCCCTGATCCCGCACGACATCCTGCGTATCAAGGGCGAGGAAGCCCTGCAGGATTACCTGATCGCCGAGGTACAGGCCGTCTATCGAAGCCAGAACGTCACCATCACTGACAAGCACGTGGAGGTGATCATCTCCCAGATGCTCCGCAAGGTGAAGGTGGAGACGCCGGGGGATTCTGATTTCCTGCCCGGCGAAGTGGTCGATCGCTTCAAGTTCCGGGACGAAAACACCCGCCTCTCCAAGAGCGTCAGGATCTCCAACCCGGGCGATACCGAGTTTGAAGAGAGCACCGTCGTGCTCAAGGCCGATCTGGCCGAAGCCAACGAACTCGTCGAGGAGCAGGGCGGCGAGCCCGCCAAGGGAAAACGCCCCAAACCGGCCACCGCCACGACCCTGCTGCTCGGGATTACCAAAGCCAGCCTGCAATCTGAGTCCTTCATCTCCGCGGCTTCGTTCCAGGAGACCACCAAGGTGCTGACCGAAGCCGCCCTGTACGGCAAGGGCGATCCGCTCCTGGGCCTCAAGGAGAACGTGATTCTCGGACACTTGATCCCCGCAGGCACCGCGTTCAAGCCTCACCTGCGAATGGGCGTCGAGCTGGTGGGAGAGCCCATTCCGGTCATCGAGGAGGCCCCCGCCGAGCGGCCCATCGTGTCCGAGACGGATCTGGCGGCTACTTTGGGCGTCCCCGTCGGCGTGGGAGCCGAGGTGGCGGCCACCCCTGCAGCCGTTCCGCCGTTTGGCGATGTAGCGACTGCGATAACCCTGGACGGCGGCGGGGTCCAGGTGGCCGAACCGGAGCAGGTGGTAGCCGAGCAGCCGAATCCGGCTGAGGTCGAGCAACCGGAGCCTGCTGGGGAAATCTCCGATCCAGAAGCTTCCGCCCCCGAACCGGCTGCGTCTGATCCCGAGGAATGATCGGCGATCCGGAATCGGCGTATTGTGGGATGGAGGACTGGTGGTAGAATAGATAATTCGGCTCTGGGCGCTTCCTGGCGGAGCGAACCGGACCGATCAGGATGAGATTTGAGTCGGTAAGAGGAACACGATGCCAACGATCAACCAACTGGTTCGTCGGTCGCGCAAGGACAAAGCAGAGAAGTCCAAAGTGCGCGACCTGGAAAAGTGCCCGCAGCGCCGGGGCGTCTGCCTGCTGGTCAAGACTCAGACCCCCAAAAAACCCAACTCGGCGTTGCGCAAGGTTGCCCGCGTCCGGTTGACCAACGGCAAGGAAGTGAGCGCCTACATCGGTGGGGTCGATCACAACCTCCAGGAGCACTCCATGGTGTTGGTGCGCGGTGGTCGGGTGCGCGATCTACCCGGAGTGCGCTACCACATCGTCCGCGGCAAGTTGGATTGCCAGGGCGTGGAGTCCGACAAGGAAGGAAACCCGCGTAACCGCGGTCGCAGCAAGTACGGCGTGAAACGCCGGAAGAAGTAGCGGTCGCTTTTGGTGGCGCTGGCCTCGTGGCGTAATGGAGATGCGCATGTCCGAGCGAAACCAGGGTACGTTGGTTTTGTTTGGGGAAGTTCCCTGGACGGTGGCGATGTCGTCGCTGGGGACGATCCTGAAACTGGCTGGGGTGGTGCTGGCTACAGCCGCCGCTGCTCAGGTCAGGGTATGGATCCCCGGCACGCCGGTGCCGGTGACCTTGCAGACGCTGGCCGTTCTGTTGGCCGGGTTTGCCTTGGGGCCGCGCTTGGCCCCGCTGGCCATGCTGACGTACATAGCTCTTGGGGCTGTGGGGCTTCCGTTCTTTGCCGTCGGGTTGCTCGGACCCACCGGCGGATATCTGGTCGGTTTCGCAGTCGCCGCCGCGTTCGTGGGTCAGTTCGGGCGTGCGGGCCGTGGAAGTTGGACCCGGACTTCGGCCGTCGCCGCGGGCGGAACGCTGCTCATCTTCGCCTGCGGGCTTACTTGGCTGACCGTGTGGTTGAATGGGGATGTTCGTGCGGCGTTGTTGGCCGGATTCGCTCCTCACTGGGTGGGGGCGATTCTCAAGACCGGTGTAGCGGTGGCGGCGGTACGAGCCTGGCGGCACAGTTTTGTCGAGCGCCGCGCGGGTTGAGCCGCCAGTGAATCTGTTGAACGAGAGGCTTGTTGGCCTCTATTGAATCTGAGAGTTCCCGCGCTCCGTATCCCGGCTGTGTGATGCCGGATCGGGGCGGAAGAATCAGGACGTTTGTGGAATGGGCCGAAAGAGCTTCACCAAATCGGACGCGCAGTTGAAGGGCGACTCCCGCTACGGCAGCAAGTTGGTGTCCAAGTTCATCAATTGCCTGATGTTGGACGGCAAGAAGAGCGTCGCCGAGCGTGTGTTTTATAATGCCATGGATATCGTCGGTCGGCGGATAAAGGACGCGCCTCCACTCGAGATCTTCGAGGCGGCCATGGGCAATGTGAAGCCGAACGTCGAGGTGCGCTCCAAGCGCGTCGGAGGGTCCAACTACCAAGTCCCCATGCAGGTCAACCGTAAGCGCCAGCAATCTCTGGCCATCCGCTGGGTGCTGCAGTCGTTGCGCGGCAAGAGCGGGAAGTCGACTGCCGATTTCCTTGCCCAGGAGATCTGCGACGCCTATCGCAACGAGGGCGGAGCCATGACCACGCGCGACAACGTCCACCGCATGGCCGAGGCCAACAAGGCTTTCTCCCACTTTGCGTGGTAATACCAGGTCCAGGATAACTGTGCCGATCAACGAGCCGCGGACTTCAGTCCGCGCGGCCGCTCGAACGCGACCACCAAGATGATCGGGAATCGGGCAATCGGCGCCATTGAACCGGATTCGGCATTATGCCGAATCTCGTATGAATATGCCGATATACAAGGTGTTCGAGCATGGAGGCGTAGCTCATGAGGACACCTTTGACAGTGGCGCGGGTAGGTGCGGTGAGGGAGTTGGTGGCTGCCTTGCGCCGAGAGAAGCACTCGGTCAATCACATCCGAATCCGGGCGGTGCTGTCGGTGGCCCGAGGGAAGTACGTGCCGACGGTGGCGGAGTCGATGGCGGTGGCGGAACGGGCGGTACGAAACTGGGTGCATCGCTAAAACCGCGAAGGGCTGGCTGGCTTACGGGATCAGCGAAAGGGGCGTCAATGCCGCCTTTCCGATTCTCAACTGGAAGAGACACGAAAGCGAT
>JAAEQG010000254.1 GCA_024231775.1 bacterium | reverse complement strand
ACTGTAGGCGTTCTTGCGATACCATACATAGCGCTTCATCTCCGATTCAGCACCGTTATCACCCCAGTAGTACCGAGTCCTCGTCCCCGACCGTGCTGCGTACTCCCATTCCGCCTCCGTCGGCAATCGATATCCTCCACATCCCGGCCCCGAAAATCCGACCGAGCTACATTCCATATCCTCCCCTGGCTTACCCTGGCAGCCGCTCAGCCTGTAACACTCCTCGTACCCTGCTCGCCTCGACGTCGCGTTCGCAAAGGCCAACGCCTCGTACCAGTTGACAGTCTCCACCGGGCATTCGTCGCAGCTGGAATACCCCGACGGGTTGTTGCCCATCAGCCGCTGCCACTGCCTCTGCGTTACCTCGGTCTCGCCCATCCAAAATCCCTTGCTGATCTCCACCTCGTGCTGCGGCCCCTCATCGCCGTCGCGCCCCTCCTCGTCGGCCGGGCTCCCCATCACGAACCTGTCTGCAGGGATGTACCGAAATCGCATCCCCAACGGCTCGTCCACACGAAGATTCCCGGCCTGATGCCTCGGCTTAGGAGTCCTCGTCGGGGGCCTTGTGGGTGTTGACGTACTCCGCGGCGTCGATGTGTT
>JAAEQG010000253.1 GCA_024231775.1 bacterium | reverse complement strand
GGAATTGGTCGATCCGGCCAAAAGACACGCCAGGGCCGGGGTAATTTTCGTCGCTCATCACCAGCATGTGCGTCAGCCAGAGGGATTGCACCGCCTCCCAGAACGTCTGTGCAGGCTCCCAGGGAACCCGTCTGAGGTTTTCGGTCATCCGGAGCAACTCGCTTTTGCGGGTCTCGTCTTGTTCCTTCGACGCCAGGTCCGCGCACACCGAGGCGTACTCTGTTGCCAGGTCCCGCGCCATCGTCGCCGCCGTCCGCATAGCGCGGAGCTGTGCCCCTTTCCGGCCCTGTTTCTCGTCCGCCGGGAGCGCCTGGTAGCGCTTACTGACGTCGTCGTGAATGTGCTTCCAGCCCTTTTCGAGCACCGTCGCATAATCGGGGATCAGGTGGCCGCTGGTGGCTCCCGCGTTGCCATAGCCGTGGTCGTGAAACCACTTTATCGCTGCCCGCGCGCCGTTCTTGCCACAGATCGCCTCGTCGTACTGCTGCACCTCGCGTTTGGTCAGGCAGGTGGAGGTTTGCACGTTAAAGCGTCCACCCGCGATCAGGTCGCCGGGCAAGACCTCGCGCGGCAGGTAGCGCACCATCACCTCGCGGTTGAACCAGGCCCTGCGCTCCGGCAGGCTCCATTTCCAGAAATTGGGATGCAGCGCGACGGGTCGCGCCACCTGGCGAAACGACGACCGAAAGGTCTGCAAAAAGGTATAGGTCTCTGGAACGATGTAAAAGGTGATCTCTTCGTATTGGAAATCCCAATCCGTCCCCGTCGTCCAGGCCGTGAACTCGTTGTTCCACTCCCGCTCGACGCCCTGGAAGTAATAGTCGCGCAGCCACTTGATGCGTGGCGACAGATTCTTG
>JAAEQG010000252.1 GCA_024231775.1 bacterium | reverse complement strand
GTCCCTGCAACACGAGGTCATGATCGAGGCGGTGGAGAACCACAACCCCGAGGTCGTCATCATCGACGAGATCGGGCGCGAACTGGAGGCCGAGGCGGCGCGCACCATCGCCGAGCGCGGGGTACAGTTGGTCGCCACCGCCCACGGCAACACGCTGGACAACCTGCTGCTCAACCCCACCCTGTCCGACCTGGTAGGCGGCATCGAAAGCGTGACCCTCTCGGACGAAGAAGCTCGCCGCCGGGGAACGCAGAAAACGATATTGGAGCGGCGCACACCGCCCACGTTCGACGTGTTGATCGAGATGCAAGAGCGGCAGCGGCTGATCATCCACCACAGTCTGGCCGAGTCGGTGGACAGTCTGCTGCGGGGCCGCCCACTGCAAGCGGAACTGCGTTACCGGGACGACGGGGGCGAGATCCAGACCGAGCAAGCCACCCCACACACCCTGGAGGAACGAATGAGCGGGCGCTCTGTCGCTCCACGGCCCAGCCCTGCGCCCACGGTGCCGCGAGCGTGGGAGAGCAAAGAGCCGGTGAACATTTTACCCTACGGCATCGCGCGCAACCGGTTGGAGCGAGCCGCCCGCCGCATGCGCGCCCCCGTTTACCTGGCCAAAGACCTGGGGCAGGCCGAGATCGTGATCACCACCAAGGGCTTTTATCGCAAGCGTCCGCGCATCATCACGGACGCG
>JAAEQG010000251.1 GCA_024231775.1 bacterium | reverse complement strand
TTGTTGAGCAACGCGACCAAGTTCACCGAAACGGGCCAGATCACCGTCACCGCCCGGCATTGGGGGGAGACACTGGTGTTGGCCGTGGTAGATACCGGCATCGGCATCCCCAAGGATGCGTTGGGCCGCATCTTTGAAGAGTTCCAGCAAGTGGACAGCAGCACCACCCGGAAATACGGCGGCACCGGCCTGGGCCTTTCGATCAGCCGTCACCTGGCCCGGCTCCTGGGCGGCGATATAACCGTAAAGAGCACCATCGGGGTAGGCTCGACTTTTTCGGTCACCGTGCCCATTCGCTACGATGTGACGCAACCGCGTGCTGAACTTTCGTTTTCCGAGGCGGACACTGCTCAACCGGAGCAGCGCCGGGATGTGCTGGTTATCGACGATGACCCGGAAGTCTTTTACCTGTTGCAAGAAGCCCTGACCGAATCGGGCTATGACGTGGTTGGCGTGACGGACGGACAGGAGGGTTTGCAGAAAGCGCGAGCGTTCAAACCGTTCGCGATCATACTCGACGTGATGATGTCCACCGGGGATGGCTGGCAGATATTGCACGAGTTAAAGGCCGGGTCGATCAC
>JAAEQG010000250.1 GCA_024231775.1 bacterium | reverse complement strand
GTCAATGCGGTGATCCCCCCCCTGGCCATCGACGGGGCCAGCGTATCCATCCGCCGGTTCGGGGCCGATCCGATCACCTGGGACGACTACATCAACTACCAATCATGTACGCCGGAGATTCGCGATTTCCTCGAAGCGTGCGTCGTCGGGCGGATGAACATCCTGATCGTCGGCGGAACCGGGTCCGGAAAGACCACCCTGCTCAACAACCTGTCGAGCTTCATCCCCAACGATGAGCGGATCGTCACCATCGAGGATGCGGCGGAGCTTCAGTTGCGTCAGCCGCACATCGTCCGGCTGGAAACCCGCCCAGCCAACATCGAAGGCAAGGGACGCATCACCATCCGCGAGTTACTGATCAACAGTCTGCGAATGCGTCCGGATCGAATCGTGGTGGGTGAGTGCCGCGGCTCCGAGACCCTGGACATGCTCCAGGCGATGAACACCGGACACGACGGATCGCTAACCACCGTCCACGCCAACAGCACCCGGGACGCGGTACAGCGGGTGGAAACCATGGTGATGATGGCGGGCTTCGAGTTGCCCATCAAGGCGATTCGCCAGCAGTTTTCCTCGGCGCTGGACGTGATCGTGCAAGCCCAGCGTCTGACCGGTGGACCGCGCAAGGTGACCACGGTCACGGAAGTGCAGGGGATGGAAGGCGACATTATCACCATGCAGGACATTTTCTCTTACAAGCAGTTGGGGATCTCCTCGTCCGGAAAGGCCCACGGCGAGTTCGTCGCCACGGGGATCCGCCCGACCTTTCTGGATCGCCTGAAGACCGCCGGCGCCGGGATCGATCCGCAGATGTTCGAGCGCCAGGTCTTGATGACCGACGAGGTGGACTGAGTACGAATGGCTGAGCGAGACGTGTGATCTGCTCTTTTTGGGATGGAATGGCCATGTCCGGATTACTAGGCGCGTCATCCGCTACGGGGTCGGTGCTGTTTACGGTGCTCCCCATCCTCGGATCTGTGTTGCTGGCCTTGGGGATCTATCAGGTCGTCGAGGATTCGCGCAAGACCAGTCGGCGCAAGTTAATGGACCGCCTCAAGGGCGACCGGCGGGACAAAGCCTCCAAGGAGGCCGCCTCGATTCTGAAGCGGACTATGCGCGATACCGACACGGACGAATTGTTCGGCAACATCATCGGTCGTCTGAGCATCACTCCGAAACTCCAATCCCTGCTGGATCAAGCCAATGTGGACTGGAGCGCGTCGCGCATGTTGTTCAATCTGTTTGGCGCGTCGCTGATCGTGCTGATGGGCTTGTTCGTCCTGGGGTTCGGCCCGGTCGCCGCGATAGGGTGCAGTCTGGGAATCCTGCTGGGACCGATCTTCTATCTCTCCTTCCGCCGCAAGCGCCGAATGGCCAAGCTGACCAACCAGCTCCCGGACGTCTTCTCCATGATGGGCCAAGCCCTCCGGGCCGGGCACGGTTTGGCTTCAGCCATCCAGTTGGTCCACGAGCAGATGCCCGACCCGGTCAGTTCGGAGTTCGGACGCGTATACCACGAGCAGAATCTGGGTATCAAGATTGAGGACGCCCTGCTGGGCATGGCGGATCGGGTGAACTCTCTCGACGTGCGTTTCTTCGTAACCGCCGTGCTCATCCAGCGGCAGACCGGTGGCGATCTGGCTGAGGTGTTGGACAAGATCAGCGGGGTGATCCAGCAGCGTATCGAGCTGTTCGGGCTGGTGAACTCACTGACTGCGGAGGGCCGCCTGTCCGGCTATGTGCTCTTCGCTCTACCGATCGTGGTGTTCCTGGCCTCGATGTTTCTCAACCGTGAGTACGCCATGGTGCTGCTGACCGATCCGCGGGGCAAGTTGGCTTTGTGCCTGGCGGGGGGAATGCAGATCATGGGAATGGCCATGATCCGCTACATTGTAAACATCAAGGTCTGACCCCGCCGTGGCGGGTTCGCGGAGGACGGTATCATGACATTGTATTGGATAGTCGGCCTGGCGGTGGTCAGCTTCACCCTGGTGGTATACTCACTCTGGCCCAGCCGCAAGGAAGAAGAGCAGGAGGCCATCCGCCGGCGCATGTCCGACCGGCGGGCCACCCCCGACGACCTGGAGGATCTGCGCCGCAAGGCAAAGGACTCGGTCGCCAAGAAGATGATGAAGAAGGTCGCCCCCATCGCCGTGCGCCCGGTGATGCCCAAGAACGCGGAGGAGATGTCCAAGCTGCGGATCAAGCTGTCCAACGCCGGCTTCCGCAAGGAAAACGCCTCCACCACGTTCCTGGCCAGCAAGACGATCCTGGCGTGTGGGGTTGCGGCGGTGGCGTTGTTGTACGGCATCTCGCAAGGCTACGGTGTACAGCAGTTGTTCGGCATCGTCGTCTTCTTCGCCGGGATCGGATTCATGGCCCCCAACTTCTGGTTGAACTCCGCCGCGACCAAGCGCATCGGCAAGATCCGGGACGGATTGCCCGATTCGTTGGACCTGATGGTCATCTCGGTCGAATCCGGATTGGCGTTGGATGCCGCCATCCAGCGAGTGGGCGACGAACTGAGGAACGTCCACCCAACGGTCAGCGAAGACTTCCAGATCGCCACGATGGAAACCCAGATGGGCATCCCCCGCGCCGAAGCACTGCAGAACCTGTCGATCCGAGCCGGCGCGCCCGAGATGCGCTCCCTGATAGCGATTATCAATCAGGCGGAGCGTTTTGGCACGAGCATCGCCCAGGCCTTGCGTCGCCAGGCGGACGCCCTACGGGTCAAGCGTCGTCAGGCGGCGGAGGAACGAGCCCAGCAGACGGCGGTCAAGCTGATGCTACCGCTGATCTTCTTCATCTTTCCGGCGATCTTCATCGTGCTGGGCGCCCCCGCGGCGCTCAAGATCATCGACGCCTTCTCAAACTAGGGCCGTTTCCAGCAAGGCTGCCGCGGTTTCTGGGATTGTCATCCCGGTCCGCGTCGCCCACGCCGACGTCCGGCGGTGACGCCGGACGCTGCAGAACCGTCGGGTCGGAACAGGGTACCCGCTCCGCTTCTGAATCCCTGCTCGACACCTCCACCCAGGTCCACGCCCTCCACGAGTATCGGGATATGCCTCGACTTCGCCCACCCCGCCCACCTCGCGTCCGGGGACCGGTTTATCGGACTCATCCGCGACGTCCGAAACCAGCCGACTCGGCCGATAATTCCCCAAGTGGCGGACGGTTTCGCTCGATATCCCAAGCACGAAGGAGCAGGGCTAGTGCCCTGCACCCGGCGTCTTGGAGTGCGTCCATCGAAAGGGAATTCAAGATGAGTGCTTCGTCCTGGCGGGCCTGTTCACTCGCTCTCGCGATCACCGTGATATGTGTCGGATGCGACGGGCAGAATAAGCGACTTAACGTACCACCCCAGGGGTTCACGGGTTCTCCCTGCCAATTGCAGGAGTTCTACACCCCCATGGTGGAAAACGCCCTGCGCTACGACATGTGCCTGGCAGAGATCCACTTCTACCCCCATTCAGCCAAGATCAACGGGCTGGGGGAGTGGCGGCTGGAACAGTACTGCCAGACCCTGGCCGATGAGGGTGGGACCCTCCACCTGGAAACGCCGCATCCCGATGATGAGCTCACCGCGAAGCGGCTGGAGAACATCAGCGACTTCTTCCTGGCGTCGGGCTTCGAGTCCGGGGCGGTGGAGGTCGCGGTGGGACTGCCGCAAGGTCGCCCTCTGGATGGAGCGGACGCCGTCCGCATCTTGCAGGAGGGTACGGTCAACGACCTGGAGTCGACGTCGTCTGATTGACCCGGCGTGAGGCTGAATGGTTCGACGGGCCGGCTTCTCGAGGCCCGCCATGCCAGACCAAGGGCCGGGGAGCGCAGCAGGATTCAGGCTTCGGGGGATTCCATCTCGACGATGGACGATGTGCGAGGTGATCAACGTGAGTAGTCGCGGCAAGCAAACATTGGTCCTCACCAGCCTGGCGATACTGGCTGCCGGATGTGCCTCCAAGAAGGCCGCTGGCATCGACCACCGGACACCACCATGGCTGGAGGCGGACAACTCGGCGGTGGAATTGGTAGATGATATCGCCACTCCCGACATTCAGCCGCGTACGCACTACGCAGCCGGGCAGTTGTTCGAGCAGCAAGGTCTGCTCCGCAAGGCGATCATCCAGTACCGCAGATGCATCGCCGCCGAATCCGGTTATGTGGCGGCCCACAACCGTCTGGGTGTGCTGCTCGGACGACTTGGACAACACCCCGACGCGGAACTGGCCCTCCAAAAGGCCGTCGCACTTCGCCCGGACTGGGCCTTCCTGCGCAACAACCTCGGCTTCGAGTACATTTTGCAGCTTCGCTGGGATGCCGCGGAGAAGGAACTGCGGCAAGCCATCCGCCTCAAACCCGGCTTCGCCCGCGCCCACAATAACTTGGCAATGGTCCTGTTCAGGATGGGCCGCGTCGAAGAGTCGCTTGATGAGTTTCGTCGGGCGCTCCCCGAAGCGGATGCGTACTACAACCTGGGACTGATGCTCAACGGCCAGCGCCGTTACCGTGAATCTGCTGAAGCATTCGAGCATGTGCTCACCGTGGCCCCGCGATTCGAAGCCGCCGAAACGCAGTTGGCTCGGATCGCGCCCCACCTGCACTTGCAGGACGCACTCCTTCCTGCCCCGGAGCTGAGCCCGTGGGACGCAGTAGCCACCGCGACGCCTGTCACCGAGACGACGCCTCCCGCAACCGAACCGCCTCCGACAATTGTCGAGCCACTGGAGAATGAGGTGGACTGCCTCGCGGAGGAAGTCAGCATCCGCAATACTCGAGACCTCATTGCCGCGGCGGCGTTCGGGCTCGACACGATCGATGAGTCCGGACAGACTCTGGCGGTGGCGGACCTTGAAGAGCCGTCCTTGGAGGAACTGATAACGCTCCAGCAGGACCGACCGATCACTACTGCTCTTGTTGCCGTGGCGGCGCCTGCTTCTGATCCTCCATTTGTCCCCATCACTCCTGCGGTTGCCCCCGACGGACCCGTCGAACAGCCCCAGCCCATCGTGGCGACGGATCCGGGCCAGCCGGAAGAGTCGGCCTCCGAACCTGCGCCGGAGCTATGGCTGGATCAGGTGGTCTACCTGTTCCCCGATCATCCCGCGGTCCATCCTGTGGACCTGGGCATTGACCAAGTGCGGGTCCAACCGCGCCACCACGCCGAACCGCGCGAGCTGCGCGAACTGGTGGACGAAGCCGCCCCCGCCCCCATGCCGCCCTTTGACGGATGACTCGTTTACGCTTCGAGTCGGTCATTCGCCTCGGTCGGGACCGAGCGAGATCAGCTTCGCCAGTTGAATCGGACACTACCTGACTTGAGCGGACCAGTGCCTATCCCGAAACGGTGGGACAGGCTTTCTGGTGCCGCTTCCAAGAAGGTAATGTCGGTTTCGCCGGTTGTTGTAGATGGGGATGCAAGCTCCTTGGTCTGCGGAGTCTCCGCAGACCTTCAGTCCTCAGTCGATGGCAGGCTGAGGACCTCTGCCAGGGTTCGCTCCGTGTTCAGTTGTCAAAGAGCATGACGAGGTGCCTGGCGGATGCCTCACGAAGAGGGCCACGCCGGTTCGACTCGTCCGAGGACCACACCGACTCGCTCAAACGAGAGCGCTCCGGGGTTCTCTACCACAAGTACATGGCGCGCGATCGGGAATGGGGGATTCTGAAGCGATCACCCGTTCTCTGGGTCTCAAGCGGTGTTCTTTCGCGGAGTCGCGGGAATCCGGGCGGTGGTTGCCCGGTCGCGATTGGAGAAGAGGGGATCAGAAAAGAGCAGCGTCCACGCTGCGATCCTGTGCTGAGTGTGCTCCTGGTGTGTTGGCTTGTCACGCGCTCGTCCGCGCCGATTCCTTCCGCATGGTGCCCGATGGCGAGTCACCCTCCTGTTCGCAGGAGTCACTGCCCGTTGGGCCTGGACCATCGCGAGCGTCGCCCAGGTCCTCAGGGGCGGTACCGTCAGATTTCGATCCGTCCCATCTTGCGATTCTCGACGGTCACACGTCCAGTGCCAAGGTGGAGACGCATCGTTCGACTGATGTGGTCGCCGATATGTTCGCTGTCGATCAGGACTCCGTTTTTCCAGAATATCTTCCGCAGCATGACGTAATTGTGCTTGCCGATGTTCATCGCGTCCGTGGTATCGAACAGCTTGGCTCCGCCCGCCACCTTGATGACCAACCGCTTCTTCACCGCCCCCAACTCGTAGGCCGACCTGAAGAGCAACGGAATGCCGGTGTCGGCGAACATCGCCGGATTCGCCTTGGCCTTGTCCGGTGCCACCTTGGAGTCGGAGAGCATGTAGTGCAACAGGCCGCCCACGTGGGCTTCCTGATCCCAGATGGCCAGGCCGACGCAACTACCAAGCGAGTAAGTTATCAATTCGGCGTGAGGATCAGCGGAGACCTTGAGATCAGCTATATCGACCGTCAGTGTCGGTCCCGCCTTGGCGATAGTGGCTGTGGCGGGCAACGATGCTCCCTCCGTTCCGCATGGTCAAACCGCTACGGGCTCAAGATGTGACACGATGGTCTGGATCAGCGTTTGTCGGTCGATGGGCTTGCTGGCGTAGTCGTTGCAGCCCGCATCAAGGCACTTCTGCCTGTCGCTGGCCATCGCGTTAGCCGTCAGGGCGATGACGGGGCCCGTGTAGTTCCTCTGTCGAAGCAGGCCCGTTGCCTCGTATCCGTCCATCACTGGCATCTGCATGTCCATCAGGACTACGTCGAACGGAGCGGACGAGTCCCTTGCTGCCAAGGCTGCATCGACCGCGAGCTTGCCGTTCTCGACAACCGTGACTTCAGCACCTGCTTTCTTCAGCAGGAGAGCGATGAGCCGCTGGTTGTCCAGCCCGTCCTCGGCCAGCAGGATGCGGCAGTCGAGTTTGTCGGCATCGGGCTTGGTTGCGGCGGCAGCTTCGGGCCGCATCACCGTAGCCGTTGTCGGATCGTCCAGCAGCTTAACGTCGTCAAGCGGACCGGTAGCAACGGAGACGCGGAACATGCTGCCTTCGCCGGGCTTGCTCTCAACCATGATGTCGCCGCCCAGCATCTCAGCCAACCGCTTGCTGATGTTAAGGCCGAGGCCGGTCCCGCCGAACTTGCGGGTGGTACTGGTATCGGCCTGCGAGAACGCCTGGAACAGCTTGCTCGCCTGTTCTTCCGTCATGCCGATCCCGGTGTCCAACACATCGAGCTGAGTCTCCGGTTCGGCTCGCTCGCCCACGTAGCGGGTGACGAGTCTCACGCCGCCGGTCTCGGTGAACTTGATGGCGTTGCCGACCAAGTTCACGAGGATTTGCTTCAACCGCGTCGGATCACTTTCGACGGTTTCGGGCACCGGTCCGACGAACTCGATGTTGAACGGCAGGCTCTTGGCGTCTGCCCGTACCTGC
>JAAEQG010000249.1 GCA_024231775.1 bacterium | reverse complement strand
TCGTTCGGCTTGTTCAAGAGCCCGTCGCCATCCTTGTCATCGTCGCAGACATCCCCGATCCCGTCTTCGTCGAGATCCTCCTGCTTGGGGTTGGCGTTGTTGGGGCAGTTGTCATTGGGGTTGAGGATGCCGTCCGCATCCGTGTCATTCGAGCCCGGGGTGGTGATGACTGGTTCGCACGCGTCGCCCACCCCGTCGCTGTCGCCATCCGCCTGTGCGAGGTTGGTTGTGTTCGGGCAGTTATCGCACGCATCGCCGTTGGTGTCGGCGTCGGAGTTCACCTGCTCGGTGTTGGCGACGTCGATGCAGTTGTCAAACGTGTCGTTGGCCCCGTCGTCGTCCACGTCAGGAGCCCCATTGGCCAACTCGGTGTTCAGTGGCATTCCCGTGAGTATGGCCCTATCGTCGTCATCGACGTCCCCGTCGTCGTCAAGGTCCGCCTCGGGCGTGTACACGTTGCCTTCGTTCTCATGTGCGGCGGACAGCGCGATGTGGTCATCGATGTTGATTAGGCCGTCGCGGGTCACGTCGCCCTGAAGGACAGTGAACTGAAAGGCGGCTGGCCCACTGGCAAAGGCCTCTCCCACGGTGTTCTGCACCGTTGGCAGGACCACCAGGGTAAAGCGGTCCGCGCTGATCCCCGGGGCCAGATCCACGGTGACAAACGTCGAAGGTGGCGCCGGGCTCACGGTGAGTGCTGCGTACGACCCACCCTCGAGCGTATAGGCGAACATCTCGCCCGCGGTGACCTGGACTTCCATATCGAAGGTCAGCACGATCTGATTCAGTTCGTCACCGTTCACGATCCACTTCGCGGGATCGGGCGAAACGCTGGAGATCGTCGGCGGCGCACCGTAAGCTGCTACCGAGAACAGCAATGTTCCCACGCCGAACGCGAAAAACGCGGACCTCCATCCCCTGTGGATCCTCGTGTCAAACATGTCACAACCTCGCAAGAGTAAACATTGCGCGCCCATGAGCGGCGCTCACCTTCGCAACAATAACCTCGAACCCAAGTGTCGAACCCTCACCGCACACGTCGGCTACCTCCGCCGATCGCACGCCCCGTGGAGTGCATCCTCTAGCTGATGATACTCGGGTTGCGGCCACGGTGCCACGCAAAGAAACAGGCAGCCGCCAGCAATCCCAGACCACTCGGTTCCGGAACGATCTCCACCGTAAGCGACTCTAGCGTAGCGTCCACGGTCACACTCGGCGTAGGGCTCCCCGAGACTTCGAAATGTTTCAACTCAGTCCCCGGGCCAAGCTCGATGGTAAAGTACCCCGATGCGTCCGGCGAAACGTCGAAAACCAGTTCGGCCAGAATGCTATGTCCGGTGCCCGCCAAGTCAACGTTGGTAAACCCGGCACTCAGGGCAAAGATGTCCGCCCCGTCGTGGTCGCCTGGGAAGATCGTGCTGCCTCCGCTCAGCGAGCTGGTCGCAGGGGCATCGATCAGGTTGTTGATGTTGTAGAAGTTCGTGCGCGGCACCTCGGGGGCAAGCCGGCTGGTCACCGTTCCTGTCGAGCCGGCCTCGGGGAGCAGATTGATGTCCAGCGCATATGCCCCGATCTCGTTCCCTGGGTCATTCCCGGTCAACTCGATCAGAGTCGAGAACGAGTCCCCGGGAGTGGGTGGCAATATGGGGGTTAGGAAGGTGATGGTCTCAGCCGCCGCCGGGGCGCCCGAACTAACAACGACCACTAGATAGACGTAGACCGAGACGGCGCCCATTCGGCGCGCGCGAGGCTTGTTGCTCATGTTTCTCCCTCTCACTCTCCCAAGTGAGTGTCGGTGGGGGGGCGGCTCAGGTCTGCTCTGATGACTACGCGTCGCGAAGCGCGCGCAATCGGACCCTCTCTACTAATCCGAGCCGGATGAAGCTGACGCGCACGCCAGCCTCAGCAAACGACTTGAAGCCATCTCTCCCACCAAACTCTCTCTCCACTCTCTACTCCACGGAACGTCATAATAACGTCACGCCGGGGTTCGTGTCAAGGCTTATCGGCGCAATCTTTTCGTTATGTGCCAATCGCCGGGAAAAACCGGCTTCACGTCCGCAACGGTGCGGTTCGTGGCGGGTGAAGCGGACGCGCGCACCGTCCGAGCAACTCCGGATAGCCCGCAGAACGCCTCCGAATCGAGAGGTCCTGTAAGCCGTTGATTGGGCTTTTTGGAAAAGTGGTTGTTTTGGTGGTGACTGCGTGCCTATAGACTGGTACCCTGGGAACTGTTGGAGAACTGGAGCGACGTAGGGGACGGTGGACGCAGGTTGGCTGTGGAGACCGGAATTCGGCGGTCCTATGGTTCTCCGAGGGCAGGGTCAGGTTTGGCTGACTAGGTGTCAAGGGGGACGCCGCCGACGTGCAGCGGTGCACGCGGCAGTTCACGGATTGGTTTGATGGATTCTCCGGAGGGATGGCCGAGATGAGCAAAAGAGTATGTAGAATCATGCGTGGGGTGGCCTTGGCGTTGGTTTCGTCGCTACCCTTTTACATGGCGCCGTGCGATAGTCCTCTGCAGCACCCGACGCCGCCGACTCAGACCTACCTGGGCGTAGCCCTGGATCTGCCGTAGGACAGCTTCCTGGCGGCAGGCCCATGTGGTGGACCATGCCGCGCCGGCGTTGCGCCGGGGGCGAGTGGTGTGCATATCACCCGGTCATTCCTGCTTATCGGACGATGGGCCGCCTGGCCCCGCTCCGGCGGAGCCCCCATGGCGGGCACCTCTGGGGTGCGCAGGCGAGGGCGGGCGCCGGCTGGAGCGCGCGTACTCGAAGGGCCTCTCCGAGAGCATGAAAGGCCGGTGCAGCGATACGCTGATCAGCAGTGCTGCGCCCAGGAAACTGGAAAGCAGGCTGCTCCCTCCGTAGCTCACGAAGGGCAGGGTCATTCCGGTGATGGGCATTAGTCCCGCGGTCATGCCCACGTTGATTACCACCTGGGTGGCGAAAAGGGACATGATTCCGACGGCGAGCAACCGCCCGAACGGTTCGGTGGTGGCAGCGGCGATCTCCGCCGCCGCCAGGATGAGCACGGCATAACTGGCGAGCACCACCAAGCAACCCGCCAATCCCCATTGCTGACCGACCAGGGCAAAGACGAAGTCGTTATGCCGGTCCGGTAGCAGATTGTGCTCGACGTACACTCCCCGCCCCCATCCCTGGCCGATCAGCCCACCGCTGCCCAACGCCGCCTTGGAACACGTGAGCTGCCAGCCCAGGTCGCGCTCCCATTGCAGAGCCTGCCGCTTGCTGCACAGGTGCGCGTACGCGTCGGGATTGTCGATCACCGCATCCCTGAAGGTCTCGGATTGAAGCAGCAAGCCGGTGATCCGCAGACGCTGGTAATCAGCGATGCGGGTCCAGAGCAGCGGTGCGGCGGCAACGGCCAGCCCGGCGAAAAGAGCCAGGTGACGCTTGCGTGCTCCGGCGGCAAACAACAGCGAAAAGAGAACGGGGATCATCAGTAGCACCGTGCCCAGGTCCGGTTCGGAGAGGATCAGGGCCATGGGCACGACCGAGAGAATTATTGGAACGCTCAGGCCGGCCAGCGTACGGTAGTTCTTGCGAAAGCGCAGGTATTGAGCCAGGGCAAGAACGTACGCGATCTTCACGAACTCGGAAGGCTGTATCTGGAAGGCGGGCAGGCTGATCCAGCGGTGGGCCCCGCGCCGACCGGGAACCAATCCGCCGAACTCGAATCCGGTGAGCTTGGCGATCAGCAGGGGGATGAGCAGCAGCAGACCCAGCCCGAACAACAGATAGGCGTGGCGGGCGATGCGCTGGTAGCCGATGCCCAGCAGGATCCACCCCAAACCAACTCCGACAACCGTGAAGAGGGCCTGCTTGATGGTGTTGACGCACCATCCCCCGCCGGCCCGTTCGCTGGCGTAGACGCAGGCCAGACCGACCAGGCAGAGGGTGGCGATCGCAACGGCGATGGCGCTTCCGGAGCGAGTCAGCGGTGATTGGACGGGCATCATCACTCGGTCGCCCTCCGGTAGCCGTCAGGGTCGAGGGAAGGCCCCAGGGTGTCCAGGATCGTCTCGGCGACCCGGGCAGCGATTGGTCCGGCGACGCGTCCTCCGCTCCCGCCGAACTCGACCAGGACGGAGAAGGCGATGCGCGGAGTGACTTCGAGGAGCGGCTGACCGTCGTGATCCACCGCCTGGAGGTAGGCGACGAACCAGGCGTGTTCAAGCTGGTCCGCGCGGGTCGGCCGGCGCCTGCCGTCGTCGAGGGGCGGCCAGTGGGCGAATCGTTCGGTATCTTCACGGATGAGCTCGAATCCGCGATAGGCGCGGTCGGCGGCGAAACGGTCGTTGGCTTCGCGCTTGCCGTTGGCCGGGACGATGACGCTGCGCCTCTCACCCGCATCGTCGATATAGAAGACCTCGTACGCGATCACCCAGGGGAAGGTGCTGGCGCTCCCGGTCTTTCCGCAGAGGGCGTACCCGTCGCGGACGAAGCGGGCGGTGCGGTAGGCGGTGGCTCCGGGTTCGTTGGTGACCCGAAACATGCCCCGGCGGACGATGTCCCAGTGCTCGGGCTGGACCGGGAGTCTCCACTCCGGAGCAGGGGCGTGCGCGAAGATGAGCGTGACTTCTCTGTTGATACCGCTGGCGTAGGTCGCCATCAGGTTGGCGGTCTGCACCGGGGTCATCGCCACTTCGCCCTGGCCGATGGCGTAGTTCCAGGCGTCGCCCTTGGCGACGGCCCGTCCGCGTGACGCCAGGTAGCTTGGGGTGGGGTTGATTCCGGATATCTCCTCGCGAAGTCCGAGCCCCGACCGCTTACCGACGCCAGCCATCTCAAAGAAGTTGCACAACCCGTTCACGCCCAGACGTTCGCCGGTGTGATACATGAAGATGTTGCAGCTGTGGGCGATGGCGTCCGCCACTCTGACCGGGCCGTGGGTGGCTCGCCGGTCGGTCCCGTGGAGGCGCCAGCATCTCTTTCCGCTCTGGGTTTCGGGGTAGTAGTATCCGCGGCAATCGAACACGGTGTCCGGGGTGATTTCGCCGGTGCTCAGGCCGGCGATGCAGGTGAGCGGTTTGATGATCGAACCGGGCGCGTAGGCGTTGGCTACGGAGCGAAAGCGGAGGGGCTGGCGGGGCAGGTCGGTGGACAGGTCGTTGTAGCGCTTCCTGAAGGTGTTGTTGTCGTATCCGGGGTAGGACACCATGGCGAGGACTTCACGGGTGGGCACCTCGAGGACGACGATCGCACCGCCGGTGGGGTGCGGAGTTGCGGGGAGCATCTGCTCGAGCAGCCGATAGAGCGAGCTTTGCAGATCGGTGCGGATGGTCAGCTCCACGTCGGCGCCGTTCTCGGCGCTGAGGTTCTCGACCGTGCGACCGTCTCGGCCTCGGCGTAGCTCACCCCGGCGTCCGCGGAGGCGCTGCTCGGCGGCCAACTCGACTCCGGAGACCCCGACCCGTTCGGTGGCTAGGTAGCGTGAGTGCGGATCGTCCTTGCTGGGATCGTTCTTGAGGGTGTCCACCGTCACCGCGCCCATTTGCCCGAGGATGTGGGCCAGCGAGGGGTCTCGTGCATAGACGCGCGTGGTCGCGGCACGCACCTCGACCCAGGGTAGATCCTGGAGTATCCGGCGGGCGGCGATCTGTTGCTGGCCGTCCAGCCCGTCGACGATCGCGTGCGCGGTGCGCTCTTCGGCGATGGGAAACTCGTAGCCGTGATGTCGTTCGAGCAGCTCGCGCAAGCGGCGGATGCGTCGGCAGATACGCCGGGCGCGTTCGTGGAGTTCGACGACGCTCTCGCCACTGAGGCGGGCAAGGTCATTCCACATGCGTTCGAGCTGCTGGTGAAGCAGCCGATTCGCCTCTCCGAGGGTAAGCGGGTCGCCGGGGGTGTCGTCCGCCAGGCGGCGGATGCGCTTCTCGAGTCCTCCGGAGTCCACCGCCGCCAGGATGTCGAAGTCCACCGCAACTTCCCAGCAGGGCCGATCCGCGGCTAGCTCGACGCCCATTCGATCCAGGATCCGCCCCCGGGCAAAAGGCAGCGTCTGGGGGGCGTACAGCAAAGCCTGCTCCGCCTGTTTCTTGAACTGCCCTGCGCGGACCACCTGGAGGTCGATCAAGCGAACGACGATCACCAGCAGGGCCAAGGCAAAAACCCCGACGACGATCTTGAGACGGGCCTCAAACACGCTTGCCCCCTCCGGCCCGGCGGCGCCGCGAAGTTCGGCGCGGAGGGAGAACCCCCAACAGGGGGGGATATCGCAACAGCAAGTGGTGTACCAGCGGCGCCCACGCCGCAGTGTACGCGGCTCCACAGATCACCCCAACCGTAACCTGCCAGGCTCCGAGGGGAGCTTGCGTTCCAGCCAGAACCGTCCCTGCGTACACTGCGCCCACCGCGCGCACGATCACCGAAGCTGCGAAGGTGATCGCGAAATGGGTGAGCGGATTGTTGCGAAAGACCGACTCACGCACGGCGTAGACCGCGAGCGCCGCCAGCGCGTACGAACCGGACAGCAAACCAAAACGCTCCACGGACATGACGTCTACGGCGGCCCCCAGCAGCCAGGCGCCGATCAGAGCGTCACTGGACCGGGCGTGCAGGGCGAAGAAGACCGCCAGCACCAGCATCCACTCGGGGCGCACCCCGCGCAGCTCGAGACGCGGTGCCACCGTAGTATCGAGCACCAGAACGATCACCGCACACACTGCAAAACCAAGCCACCGCATCCGCGCCGCCCCTGTTACCCGGTTTCATCCACCCGCATGGGTATCACAGTATTCGCCCTGTAGTCAAACGTATTGTGGCGGAATTGTGTCGGTTGCGGCGCCTGTGGCGGTTGTCCGTGCGTCTACTTCGGCCTCGCGATGGATGCGGCGAAAGGAACCGCCGCCGCGTCGAGGTCCTCAGTCAACTGGACGATGGCCATGGCGGCAGCCAATTGCACTCTGGGATCCACGTCATGGTCCATGCGTTCGCACAAGGCGGGTAGGGCTTCAGGTTTGCCGATGGCCCCCAGAGCGCGGGCGGCGAGCTGGCGCACCCGCATGGTCTGCACTTCGGGAGGGTCCTTCTGACCGGCCCGCTTGGGGGCGGAGAAGCTCAGCGAGCCCACCGCCAAGCTGTACCCGGCGTCCGACCCCAGATGGCCCAGTCCCCAAGCCGCTGCTAGCCGCGTCTCCAGGTGGCGGGCTCTTTCCAGGCGAATCTGGAAGAGGTCGGTCAGAGTGGGATCGCGTAGCTCCGCCAGAGCGAGCACGGCAAGAGTCTGCTGAGCCCCCTCGCCGGAGTATGCGGTGAACTTGAGCTCCTGCACCGCCTCCCGACTGCCCAACCGGGCCATCGAATCCAGGGCTTGCAGGCGGAGAGCGTCGTCCTTCGTCGTCATGACCCGAGCCAGCAGAGCGATCGCCCCTTCCTCGCCCAGACGCCCCAGGAGCATGGCGGCGTTGCGGCGTACGGCGGGGTCCTCGTGCTCGAGCAGGAAGGTCGCCAATTGCTCGGAGTACCGCGGATCTCCCATGCGGTGCAGGGCAAAGACCGCCGCAGCCTGCACGCTGGCGTCGGGATCGGTCAGACGTTTCTCCACCACGACTTTGGATAGCCTGTCGTCCAGAGAACCCAGGGCGACGCAGGCGGCGAAACGTACGCCCGGATGGGGGTCGGTCAGCATGGCTCGAATCCGCGATCGACCGGACTCGGGGGCGACCTGCTCCAGGGCTTCAATCGCCTGCGCACGCACCGAGGGCATGGCGGTGTAGCTCGGTCCTTTGCTCTTCAGGGCGTAGAGGGCTCGGTCGCGCAAGGAGACCCGCTCGGTGCGGGGCAACGGACCCGTACAGCCGATGCACGCCAGGATTGCTCCGCAGACAGTCAGCGAGGACCACCTCATGCGTTAACCTCCTCGGTGGGCTCTTCATGGCGCCGGCCCAGGGCGCGCACCGCGAAGTAGTCGAGATAGGCGAGCAACCAGAGCACCATGCACACCAGGGCGAAGACGTCGCCGATTCGAGTGTACAGCGTACGGCGCGAATCCACCTTAACGGACGCCACCGCATAACCCTCGATGCCCGGCCCGTGGTAGCGGCCTCGGTCGTCGGTCACCAGATCGTGGATGGTTCCGTCCGGATCGATGAACCCGCTGATTCCGGTGTTGACCGCCCGGGCGATCCCCACCCGGTTCTCCACCGCCCGAAACACGCCGACAGCCAAGTGCTGGGGAAGCTCGTTTGAATGGACAAACCACCCGTCGTTGCTGATGTTCAGCAGGAAGTCGATGCGCTTACCGCCGTCTATCCCTAGCGTGAATTCGCGGCTTACGTAGGGCATGACGTCCTCGTAACAGATAGGTACGCCGAAGCGATACTCCCGCCCACCCAGGGACGGTGCGGAGGTGGTAAAGATAGTGAACTCCTCGCCGGGCGTCAGCGAGTACTCGTGGGTCTTCCCGCCGTCCAGCCAGGCGAGGGGGACGAACCGATGCAGCCAGAAGTAGAAGAACCGCAACCGCCCGTCGCGGAAGGGGATGTACTCGCCGAAAACCACCCGGTGGCACTTGTCGTAACGACCGGCGGACGCTCCGCCGGGGGTGTAGACGAACGCGGAGTTGTAGTTCAGATCGCCGCTGCGCAGACCGGGCGGGTTCGGTTCGAGGGAAAACGCCCCGGTGACGACCGTGGCATTCATCTCCTCCGCCCAACTCTGGAACAGTTTCGACCAGCGCCGCGACCAGGCGATGTTCAGGCGGTGGTCAATCCCGTCGGTCTCGGGGTCCAGCTCGATGAACTCGCGGTTGAGATACATGTGCCAAGGCGTTTCCGGAAGAAGAAAGATGTCCGGCTGATCCGCCGCGGCATGGGCCATGAACTCGAAGTAGCGCTCGGCCTTCTCGGAGGCGCTCTTGCGCGGACGATTCATCTCCACGAAGAGCGGATAGTCACCCTGGATCACCGCCACTCGCGGTCCGGGCGCCGAGGTGTCCTGTCCAAGTCTGAAGCGGCTGTAGCCCAGCGTCGCCAACAGCAGAAGGGCCGCAGTCCCCGCTCCGATCCAGCGATTGCGGGACAGTGCTCGTGCGACGCCGTCCGTCGTGGAGTCATCGGAGGAAAGTCGGGGGAGTAGGAGGTCGAGCAGCCCGCCGTTTACCGAGGCGATCATGAAGCTGACCGCGTAGGCCCCGAACAGGTCGCTGGTCTGGATGAGCGACAGGACGCGGTACTGACTGTGGGCGAGGAAGAACCACGGAAAACCAGTGAGTATCCACCCCCGGACAAACTCAGCCCCCACCCAGATGATCGGAAGCCCGAGCGCCAGGGGCAACCGGCGACGCCGCGCCCAATGTCGCAGCGGACACGCCATCAACGGAAAGGACACTGCGAGGAACGCCGCCCACACCACATAACCGGCGCCGGTAACGTAAGACATCCAGAACATGTTGAGCAGGAAGAACGCGAATCCCATCAGGAAGCTGGAGACGTATACCCGACGCGGATGGGACGACGTCGTGACCACCACCAGCCAGGGAACCAGGCAGAAGAACGCGACCGGCCAGAACGCGATCGGGGCGAAGATGACACTCTTGAGCAGAACCGTAGCCAGGACCAGCAGGCTGATCGCCAGGACGGAGTCCGCGGCGAACCTGCGACGCACCGGGCGCGCCGGATCGGCGAGCTTGTCCGGTTGGCGGGTCCTGTTCTTTCGCGAAGCCTTCACAGCACCTCCGTCTGCCAGGGACTACCGAGAGCAGCCAGCTTGCACGGAATGCGCCGGTGCCCCATCGCCACAACGCTTCCCAAGACCGCAACAACTTCACTGGAAACGGTTCTACAGACGATCCGTCAGCAACACCCGCACCGTGTCGCCGTTGTTCGCGCCCGGCTCCCCTGACGACTGGACAGTCATCCCATTGGCGCTAGCCAGACCGAACGGATCGCTGGATCCCTTCCAGATCAAAGCCTCCGCGATTAAGCGGGCATCGTCGTCCGCGGAAACTCGCGCCGGCGCATAAGCCTGCCGATCGCCGGCAGGTTTGAGCGTTCCCTTCAGAGTGGCTTCCACCGGACGCAGGCCGTCATCGACTCGCCCCTGCAACGCGGCGAGGGCTGGCGCGGTCGTCAGCACGAAGGCCACGAAGGCGCTGACCGGATTCCCGGGCAGCCCGAAGACCAAAGTCCCGCCGTCAGAGACGCCGAAGATGGTCGGCCGCCCGGGTTTGATTCGCATCTTGTGAACCAGAAATCGCACCCCACACTTGCGGAGGACCTGCGGAACGTAATCGAACTCGCCCATCGAGATCCCGCCGGTGATACAGAGCACGTCCGCGGCGAGCCCAGCCCGAATCTTGGCTTCGAGTTCGGCGGGGTCATCGACGGCGTTGCCCAGGTTGCGCGGGTCGCCGCCCGCCTGAGCGATCAGCGCCTCCAGAACGTAGCTGTTCGAGTTGCGGATCTGGGCTCCTTGTGGCACCCGGGCGACATCGACGATCTCGTCTCCGGTGGCGAGCACCGCGACGACCGGCGGAGGAAACACCCATAACCGACAGGCTCCGGCGCTGGCTGCCACGCCGATCTGCCCCGGACCCACTCGACTGCCGGACCGCAGCACCACGTCGCCCGCAGAGACCGAAGACGCCCGCAGCGCTCGATGCCTACCGGGCGGCTCGGACTTCAGGATCGACACCGCCGCTCCGTCTGCGGAAGGTTCGGTGTGTTCGACCGGCACCACCGCGTCCGCTCCGGGGGGCATGGGGGCTCCGGTGTTGATCTGAACCGCCTGGCCAGCCTCCACCTTGGAGGCGGCTGGCGCTCCCGCGGCGCCCTGTCCGATCACCTGGAGCGTGACCGGAGTTCCGGAAACGTCGGCGGATCGAACGGCGTACCCGTCCATCATCGCTCGGTCAAAAGGGGGGTAGTCCAGATCGCAGGTGACGTCCTTGGCCAGAGTGCGCCCCAGCGCATCCGCCAGGGAGACGACGATAGGGTGGGGCGGTCGAGTGTGGGCCAGGATGATCTCCCGGGCCTTGTCGACCGTGATGTTGAACGCCACCTCGCTCATCCGCGTCATTGTGTCACCGGCGCTGGGCGCGGTCAATCCGGCGCCGGGTGCCCCATCCCGTTGTCGTCAGTTGGGTGCCCCATCCCGTTGTCGGGCGCCAGCCCGACTCGGGGTGGGGGACCGACAACCGCTGCCGCCACGTTGACGTGCGGGGACGAATGCGCCACCCTGCACGTCGATGAACCGGAAGCTGTTATTCCGCAAGGACGTGCTCTCCTGGTGCCTGTACGACTGGGCCAACTCCGCGTTCGTCACCACCGTCGTTACCGTGGTACTCCCGATCTACTTCCTGACGCTTATGCCCGCAGGCAAGGGACCGGTGACCGTGGAGTTGGGTTCATGGTCTTTGCACACCAATGGCGACGCCCTGTGGACCTACTTCACCGGGCTGTACATGTTGGCTGCCGGCCTCACGGCGCCATTCATCGGCGCGATAGCGGACTATTCCCGGAACAAGAAACGGTTTCTGTGCTTCTGCGTGGGCGTGGGTGCTCTGTTGACCGTCATGCTGGCGACGGTTGGTACGGGTCAGTACCTGCGCTGCGGGCTGATCTTCGCGGCGGCGGCGTTCCTGTGGAGTTGTGGAAACCTGTTCTATGACGCTTTGCTCCCCGAGCTGACCGGTGTTCCGCGGGAGATGGACGCGGTCTCCAGCACCGGCTACGCCATTGGATACTTGGGTGGTGGGCTGCTGCTTGCGGTCAACCTGGCGATGATCTCGAAGCCGGGCTGGTTCGGCTTCACCGACGCCGGCGCGGCTACGCGCGGGGTGTTTATCACCGTCGGTCTGTGGTGGGTGGTGTTCTCGTTGCCGGTGCTGTGCTTCACGCGCGAGGCTTCCGGGGCGCGCTCCGGCGCTCGGCGGGGCAATCCGGTTGTCGAGGGTTGGCGTCAACTGTGGTCCACACTCCGCGAGATCCGACGCTACCGCCATCTCCTGCGCCTGCTGATTGCATTCATCTTCTACAACACCGGGATTGGGACGGTGATTACGGTCGCGGCGCTGTACGGCAAGGCTGAGTTGGGCCTCTCCGACGGCACGCTGATCGGCTGCATCCTGATGATTCAGTTCGTGGGGGTACCCGCCACGTTCGGGTTCATGGCCATCGCCAGCCGAGTTGGGGCGCGGAACGGCATCTTCATCGGACTGGCGGTGTATATCGTCGTCGTTGTGTTTGCGTTCTTCATGAGCACGGCGACGGAGTTCTGGATTCTGGGTGGTCTGATCGCCCTGGTGCTCGGCGGCACGCAGGCCTTGAGCAGATCGCTCTACGGCTCGATGATCCCCGAGGGGCAGTCGGCGGAGTTCTTCGGTTTCTTCTCCATCTTCAACAAAGTGGGCAGTTTTGCAGGTCCGCTGTGTTTTGGGGTGGTGCGCGACCTGACCGACAGCTCGCGCCTGGCGATTCTCTTTCTGGCCGTCTTCTTCGTCATCGGACTGGTCGTTTTGTTGACGGTGAATCCGGACGAGGGCCGGGCGGTGCGGGGTACGCCGTGACCTTGACGATTTCGGGGCCGTGGGTTACGGTTGCGGGGTGTGTAGGGTCGGCTGACGCCGGTGGCGCAGCGGCCTTGGATAGGTGTACGGCGGGCTTCTCTCAAGCTGGTTTGCCCGAAAGGAGTCGGATGATGCTGGATAGATATCGTAACTTGGCGTGTGTCGTGATGTCGGCGTGTGTGATGGTGTTGGCGGCGGGGTGCGGGGGTTCTGAGAAGGCCACCGTAGCCATCGAATACGTGCTCAATCCCAGCGTGGGCTTGCCTGCGGGCATGGCCTCCGTGGCAATCCTCGATGCCAAGGTCAACCAGGTCACCGACACCAAGTGGTCCGAGATGGCTGCGAACTACCTCCAGGAGCTGATCCAGGAAGCCAACCATAAGTACGGATCCAGCCTTCAGGTAGCCGATCGCAAGCATACCGGCTCGGTGATGAAAGAGCAGGACATGGCCGCCGCGGGGATGGTGGATTCGCCCAACCCCGGCGCTCTGGTGAAGCAGTTGGGGATCCAGGGCATGATTATGGCGGAGATCAACGTCAAGGTAGAGACCCACAAGGGCAAGGGTCGGACCATCAGTGGTCTGAGTGCAGCCGCCTTCGGCGGGCACGGCTGGGGCGGCGGTGGCGGCAGCGTCGACACCGAGGAGGCTGAGACCGTTAGCCGCAACATCACCGTGCAGACCGACTTCAAACTCGTCGATGCTGCCAACCAGAAGAACTGGGTCACCCATTCACCCAAGCCCTATCGCCGTAGCGACAAGACCAAGATCAGCCCGTTCTTCGGATCGAGCAAGACGGAGGCCTCGCTGACCCCGCGTGACGAGATCATCGGTGCCGCGGTCGAGGTCGGCGCCCGCGGGTTCATCTCCAAGATCATCCCTTGTGCGGTACGCTATGAGGTTTCGCTCAAATCCAGCGGGCAGGAGAACTGCGTTCAGGGGGTCAAGTTCCTTCGCGGGGAGATGTATGCCGAGGCCCTGAGCCAGTTCCAGATGGCTTTGGCGGAGGATCCGGACGATCACCGCGCCGCGTACGCTGCGGGAGTCTGCTGCGAAGCCAGTGGGGACTACGCTCAGGCGCTCAGCTTCTACAAGCGGGCCTTGACTGCCAAGAACAAGACCGAATACGTGGTCGCCAAGAAACGCATGGACGAGAACATGGACCGCATCCGCACTGCGGGCTAGTCCTGCGGGGCGGATCTAGGGGTGCGGCGGAAGGAGCCGCCGCGCCTATCATAATCTCATTTCAGATCGTGACTTACGTGGCGATCCCCACCCGGGGCGAGCGTCGGGAAACCGACTGGCTGGGTACGCCGCGTTGTGCCGATAATAGAAAACTGTGTTGGTGGACCTAACCCCGCCGCGCGGACGCTGTCAACGGGGGTGAGCGCGTCATTCCCCGCGACGGTGGCTCACGTAGGCCGAAGTACCGTAATCTTGTTGTCAGGAGACCTTGCTATGCTTCGTACCGTGTTACTGTCTGTCGTGGTGGTCGGCCTCGTGCTGAGCGCCGCACCGATGGCCGTCGCCCAGGTGAGCGCCAAGGACGCTCAGAACAAACTTCTGTCCAAGAGGGCAGCCGAGGCCGATGCCTATCGGAAGCTGGCCGAGACGATCAGAGGTTTGCACATCACCTCGCAGACCTACGTTAAAGACTTCGTGACCGAGAGCGACGTTATCCAGTCTGAGCTGGACACCTTTATCCGCGGCGTGCGCCTCGGCGAGCCCAAGTGGTATGAGGACTTCTCCTGCGAGGTGCCCGCGGAGGTCACCGTCGCCAAAGTCATCACCCACCTCAAGGAGATCCACACCCGCCATTATCACGGTGACCAGATCAAGGGCACCGATTTCGCGGAGATGAAGCAGTTCATCAAGAAGGACGTCATCAAGGCGATCGGGATGGGCGCACCGCGCCCCGAGCTACCCCCAGGACTGCCCGAGGGGGTCGAGGAGATGCTCAGCCAGGGGATCACCCTGCCGTCGCCGGCCATTCCCGACCTGTGGTTGAAGATGGGACCGCAGGCTCGGCTGATGGCCAAGCGCGCCGCAGAGCTCGACGCCATGCGCCGACTGCTCGAACGGATCAAGGGACTGCGGGTAACCTCCGATACCCTGGTCAAGGATTTCGTGGCGGAGTGGGACGTGATCGAGACCGAGGCTCGCGGCTACCTGATCGGAGCCCATGAGGTCCGCACCTACTACCACCACGATGAGCCGATCGTCGAGGTTACCTACGCCGTGCCCACCGAGCAGGTCATCGAGACCATCAAAGCCCTGCACGAGCGCCACTACCACGGCAACCACGTGCATGGCAAGGACATTGTAAACCTCAAGCGGCAGATCAAGCGCAAGACCTTTGAAGCCACCGGCATGGGCGTGCCCAAGCCCCAGTACGTGATGGTGGCAGCCCAGGTCACCCAGATCTCGATGCCCGATTGGGTTTCGTCACGTATCACCGTGACCGGTGAAGGAACCGACCCGGCCATCGACACCCCGCAGGGCAAGCTCAAAGCGGCCCGCGCCGCCGAGTTGGACGCCAAGCGAAGACTCGCCGAGCAGGTCTACGGGCTGCGGGTCTCCTCCGATACGCTCGTGCGCGATTTCGTCACCGAGCACGATAACATCACCTCGCAGGTGGATGCGGTGTTGATCGGAGCGATGGTCGATCGCACCGAGTGGGGCAGCGGCGTCGCCCGCGTTACCGTGAGCCTGCCCGGTATGGAGGTGTGGTCGGTCTTCCATCAGGAGATCCAGATCACCCGGCGTCGATAGCGGTACCGGAGGATGGCATCGTCCATCATCCGGAGAGCCAAAGGAGCCGCGGGCTTCAGCCCGCGCGGACGCTAGAGGTCGGTCTTGAGACCGCCTCTCGAAGCGATCTGCAACCACGGTGTCCCCGGTAGTTCCGCGGGGCACCCATCAGGAGCAAAGCTATGCGTAAGCTGATTGCAGCCCTTGCCGCTGTGTGTGTGTTGACTTTCTCGTTTGCGGCGATCTCCGGATGCGCCGACGACGTTAAGACGGTCAAGAAGGTGGAGACGCAGCGCGAGTCTCAGCCGCAGATGGTCTCGCCCGGCGAACCGATCGTCGAGTAGATGCCCGACGTAGCGTCACCCCCCGGTGGGTGACGAGAACGCGAGGTGGCACCACCCACCACGGTGGACGAGTGGCATGCCTTCACCCCGGCGTAGCCGGAAGGCAGGCATGATTGAGCCAAAGACACTTGCGGCCAGGGTTTGACAACCGGCGTCCGCAGGGGCGACTATAGGCGCTTCTGCGGACGCCTTCTATGCGCATCGGTTCCTGACGGCGAGCTTCTTGTGATGGTGGAGAAACCGGGCGTCACTGATCCGAGTCCATCCGGCAGCGCCGCATGGCCGGTGGCGCTGGCTATCCTGGTCGCCCTGGTTTCCGGCGGCAATGCTCTGCACAACGACTACACCTACGACGACTTTCCGATCGTCCAGCACAACCCCGCCGTCACCGCCTCGGGGCACGGCCACGAGCTATGGACGCGGGACTACTGGGCACACACCCGGGGCTACGATGCCAATCGCGACCTGCTCTACCGTCCACTGACGCTGCTGAGCTTTCGCCTCAACCACTTGGCGTGTGGTGACGATCCCAGAGGCTACCACGCGGTCAATCTGCTGCTCCACGCGGCGGTTGCGGGGTTAGTCGTTGTCTTGGCGTCCGGGGTCGGTTGCGGTCCACGGGCCGGTGCGCTGGCGGGCGTGCTCTTCGCCGCCATGCCGATTCACACCGAGGCG
>JAAEQG010000248.1 GCA_024231775.1 bacterium | reverse complement strand
ACTCTGGTGACAAACTCCCCGCTGTCCGGGTTCAGGGCCCGGTCGAGCAGAGCAGGATCTACTCGGTACTGAATGCTCACAATGTGCTCGTCCGCGGTCTCCGACGTCATCGCCCAGCCCGCGAAGTCGGGGTGGGTGTCAGAGTAGTATTCGTGACGCTCGATGGCATGGCCTGCGCCGTCCTGGATCTCCTCGAGTCGGTCGCCATCGTCATACCAGTATGAACGCCACAGGGCGCCGTCGACAGTAACCGTGGTCAGTAGCCCTCCGGAATACTGGTACACCCAGGTTCCGGTGGATGCGGTAATGCTGTCGATGTGCCCGGCAACGCAGGAAACCGACCACGACCACACGTCGCTGCCCTGGCTCGCTCCCTGTACCCACGTCGGCTGGCCTGAGCCGTCATAGGAGATCGTGATTTCATCACCGTTGCTCAGGTTCCTGTAGCCAACCAGGCGACCAGCCGCCGAGACGCGGTAGGTGCGCACGATGGTTCCGCTGGGTTCGGTGTAGACGAAGGCGT
>JAAEQG010000247.1 GCA_024231775.1 bacterium | reverse complement strand
GGCAAACTTGTTTGCCCGCGTTGGACGATTCCACGGGCAAGCTGCTGCTTGCCCATGCCACCCCAGTTTCAGCCACCTTGTTCGGGATGCACCCTCCGGGGGTACGGTAGTTTTTCGGGTGGTTGCATGCCGGCCCGGACTTGGTATACTGCCCGATTCTTGTTTTGCTGAGCGATGCTGAGGTGACGCGATGCCGAAAATGAAAACCCACAAGGGACTCAGGAAGAGAGTCAAGATCACCGCTACGGGCAAGGTTGTCTTCCACAAGTCCTTCGCCGGGCACTTGTTGAGCGGAAAGAGCGCCAATCGCAGGCGCCGACTGCGCAAGCCGGGCTTGATCACTGGAAAGAACGCCGCCAAGATCAGGGCGGCAGTAGGCGGGTAGCCGCCTCTGGATCAGGAGTAATCACCGATGCCACGTGCACGAGCCGGGGCTGCCCGACACCGAAAAAAGGTCAAGATCCTCCGGGCCGCCAAGGGGTACCGCGGAGGGCGGAGCAAGCTCTTCCGGACCGCCAAGGAAGCCGTTCTGCGTGCGGGCTGCTATGCCTATCGTGACCGCCGGGCGCGCAAGCGCGATTTCCGCAGCTTGTGGATTACCCGGTTGACGGCGGCGTGTCGGGCGCGCGAGTTCCAGTACAGCCGTCTGATTCACGGCCTCAAGAACGCCCAGGTGATCCTCAACCGCAAAATGCTCAGCGAGTTGGCGATCCACGATCCGGCTGCGTTCGACAAGATCGTCGAACTGGCCCGGCAGAATCTGGGCAAAGCGGCGGCGTAGACGCACGCCGCAGATTCGTTCGACCCCGTCGGGGCCAACGCCCGACCTTAATGCGACTCGATACCCATCGCACCTCCGCCGCTCACCGGCGCAGGTGCGATTGCTTTGGCGGGTACGTCAGGTCGCAGGTTCCTCGGTCGAGGACTCCGCCGTCCGCCGGGTGGCGAAGTAGAACACGATCATGCCGATTGTGCCCAACAGTCCGATCGCGCCGAGGTAGTACCAAACCTGGTAGGGATGGTGCAGGTCCCAGAGGATCTGGGTACTCTCCCGCACAGCAGCCGCAGTCTGCTCGCCCATAACCTGATCGAGGGCCTCCACAACTTCAGCAGCCTGCTGGTCACTCAACACCTTCAGGTCGGCGAGCCGGTCCCCAAGCGCCACCGCCGTCTGTTGGAGTGCGTCTGCTGATCCGCCGTCGAGCAGGTAGGTCATGCTCTCCATCACCCGTTCCTTGGGCAGCAGATTGTCGTCCAGGGCGAAGGTCGGGTCCATGCCGAGACGGTCAACCAGATACTCGCGGGCCAGCTCGTATTTGCTGCCCATCGCGTCATAGAGGTAGCCTCCGATCGCGCCACCTGCTGCCCAGCCGATGGCGTAGGGGATGTTTGAGTAGCCCATGTAGAGGGCCTTCCGGTCTTTTGGGGCGATCAAGCCGATGTAGGCGCTGAACGTCGGGCTGCAAGCCATCTCCCCAAGAGCGAAGATGAACACCATCAGGCAACACACCCAACCCAGCGTGGTCGACCCTGCGGCGACAAACCCGACCAGAGAGATGAGCATCCCCACGATCATCGCCGAGATCTTGCTGATTCTGCCGATCACGTAGGAGATCGGGATGACCAGCGCGACAATGGCGATCGAATCGATGTTGATGATCATCTCGGGCTTAACCTGCCCGTCAGCGGTAACCCATCCTTGACTGATCGACCCGAAGAGACCGGCCACATCCGAAGAGTCCACCCACTCGTCAATGAAGTTGGGCAGCAGATCCCAGAGCTGCATGAACATCAACCAGAAACATGAGAAGATGCCCAGGAAGATGACGAGGCGCGGGTCCTTAAACACGGTCGACACGGAGGAGACGAAGGTCGCGGCGGCCCCCTTGGTCTCATCCGACTTCTTGGAGGACTCAATCTTGGGAGGCTCCTTGTACAGGAACAGCATGGGTAGGAAGTTGGCGGCGGTGACGATCGCTGCGGCGTAGAACACGATGTGCCAGTCGATGTCGGCCCGCAGGTAGGCGGCCAGCATCGGACCAATTGCCCCGCCGATGTTCACGACCCAGTAGAAGAACCCCCATCCTAGAGAAGAAGTACGCTCATCGGTGCACCGGGCGACGGTCGCGGCGACCGGTGGCTTGAAGATGGCCGTACCCGTTCCGATCAGGCACGCGGCCGCCAGAAACACCCAGAAACCTGCGCCATCCCAGCCCTGGCCGATCAAGTAATCTGCTATTGGCTTGGACTGGGCCATCCCCAGGAATCCGGCAATGTTGATGAAGAAGGCAACGGTGAGGCTCTTCTTGTACCCGTACCGGTCGGTGTAGCCGCCGGAGACCATGGGGATCAGGCACTGGAGCAACGCCCAGATCGCGTAGATCCACCCCTTCTCGGTGTAGTCCAGCCCCAGACCGTTCTGGTTGCCGGAGGCTACGAGAAAGAGCGGGGCGATCGCCCGGACCGCATAGAACGCCAACCGCTCCAACATCTCCATGATGTTCGCGAACCAGAAGTTGGCTGGCAGGGTGCGGACCTGGGCCATGAACGACATCTTCTTATCCATGAGTTTCTCCTCCGGTGGTGCTCACCGGTGCGTGGGCCACCGTTCTAGCGTTAGCACGTGTGGGAGGCAAACGTCAGCGTCTGGCCGCCAGCACTTGGGGACATGGGTGCCAAGCGGATCATTCACATACTTGAGTAGTCCGGGACTGCCGCCGATCGGGTGAGTTTCCGAACCATGCGGGACCGCTCAGGCGAGGCGTTGTATTCTGCGTGTTCGTGGTCCCTGTAGTGTGCGAATCATCCGCGGGTGTTCCTATCTCGCTCCAGCAGACATGTTTCGACGTTCGTACAACGGCGGATGGCAGGCTGCGGTTCGTAAAAAAATCACAGGCCAAGAGTCCCATAACCTCATTGCGCCTATGAGGTTAGGAGTGGCTGCAGATCGTCAGCGATAGTCTGGGAAGGTGGGGGTGTTCCGCTGGAGTTCAATACAGGGTATTATTGGACCGCCTTGGTCCGGTAATTCAGGGGATACGAAGCGAGGGGTACGGAGGCGGGGACACGATGCAAACACAGCAGGTCGGTGGATGCCCTCGCGCCAGCGGTGCAGCTGGACGCGGGTGGGTGACGTTGGGAGCAAGCCTTCTTTCGGTGCTCCTTCTGGTGGCTGGGTGCGGATCCTCGGATTCCGAAGTCACCGAATCCGCTGGCGAGTTCGCGCCGCCTCCGGCACATCTGACAGGCCAGCCTCCGGCGACCCAGGCGGCGCCACTGGAATCCGACCCAAGTGCGGACGGGGTGGGACCCTGCACGAAGCTCGACTCAGATGGCGATGGGGTGAACGACTGCGACGACAAGTGTCCCAATACCACCGTGGGGGATACGGTCGTAGAAGGACCCTTCCCGGGTTGCGATCGCCGGATTCGTGTCAAAGCCACCCGCGAGATGCTGACCCTTCCTTTTGCGGTGGACTTGCATGGGGCAGGGAGCGACTTCGTCGGAGAGTTTGACATCGCCGACAACTTTGGGACTGTCGAGCTTGGCGGGGAGATCCTGGATATGCTCGTTTACGAGCGGACCCACTGGGACGAGATCGGGTACGACCTCTACCAAGGGTTGGCGGTAGCGTCGGACCGGTGGTTCGCCCTGTGGTTCTACTGTGACGGTGCTCGTGTCGAGTGGGTGTTCTATGAGGGGACGGACGGGACGACGCTGCAGCAGGAGATGACTGCGGGGGCGTGCGTGTTCCTGGCCAAGGCGCATGCAGTTAGCGTTGGGTTCCCTTCGGTGGACATGTCCTTCCCCGAGCCCCTGGCTGGGTACCGCATCGACGGCAGGGATATTGAACTGGAGGATGACGGGGTAGGCCAGGTGAACCTGCCCGGCGGTGCGGAGATGCTCTTGCCGTTTGCGGGCGTCGATTGCAGCGCGTGCCCCGGCGGGTCGTGGTACGAGGTTCATTCGATCCTGTGGAACCCCGTCGACGAGAAAGCCTGCTTCGCCATGCTCTACCTCAGTCAGGCTGGTGGCCCCATCGTCATGGCCTATTCGATATGCCTGCCCGGGCTGACCAACCCGACCGCAGACGCCGTGGGGCGCTCCGCCATCGACAGCGTGCTCGGTCTGGACGCTAGCTGGAGCGTCCCCAAGGAGTACACCGCTCGACTGGGGATATCCCCCGCGACAGCTCCACCTCCGTCCGTCGCCATGTCCGCAGGACGCTAGAGCCCCGTGCACAGCGCGATGAGGTGGTATGCGCTGAAGAGCAACTCGATGGCGGGTCGCAGCAGATAGGCGAGAGCGCCGGTCCATATCATCGTCAAAAAGATAAAGACTCCGAATGGACGGATGCGCTGGTAGAACTGCCCCAACGTCTGGGGAAACAGGTGCTGGAGAACCCATGACCCGTCGAGCGGTGGGATCGGAATCAGATTGAAGCAGGCCAGGAACACATTGATCATGACCGCCAGCTTGAGCACCAGAGCAACGCCGGCTAGCACGCGACCACCCGCGATACCCGAGATGGTCACCTGAGGAGCCACCGCCGAGAAACCGGTGATCTCCGCGTGAGGGGCCCACAGCGACAAGGCGCAGCCCAAGGCAAGGTAGAGCGCCAGCGCCAAGGCACCCAGGAGCAGGTTGGCCCCGGGACCCGCCAGGGAGATCAGGATATGTGCCCGCCGGTAGCGACGGATACCGCCCAGGCGCACGGGAACCGGTTTGGCGTATCCGAAGATAGGCCCGTGTGCAAAGGCGAGTAGCAGCGGCAGGATGATCGTACCGAAGAGGTCGATGTGCCGCAGGGGGTCGAGGCTGACCCGACCGCGCGAGTGGGCCAGATCGTCTCCGCACCACCACGCGGCGATCGCATGGCCGCACTCGTGAATCGATAGCGAGAGCAGGACGACGAGGATGGAAGCCGCGATCGCGCCGTGGCTGTACGCCCACTCGCCGCCATACACGCGCATCTGCGCGGTTCCCCGTTGGGCCTCGGTCGTCTGGGTATAGACGTGGCACGCCAGCAGCGAGATGACCATCCCCCCGACCGCCCAGGCCAAAGCGACCGAGCACATCTTGTTCACGTGGGCCATAGCCAGGTTGGAGCGCGAGCGGCGGCGAGAGACCACGACCAGTACCAGGGCAATCGCCCCGAAGAGCAGGCCGATCACGGGAACAAACGCCAGCGTCGAGCAGATCAGCGCCCAGATCGCGACGGGCGTCATCTTGGGCCAGGTCGGGCTTCCCCGAGGAGATGACGGTTGCTGAACAACCGGGTCCCGCGGGCGGGCTAGACCGGCGCACCTGAGAAACTCCACCGCCTGATCGACGGACAGCAGAAACCCGACTTCGAGGTCGCCTGCGTATATCCGCACCAGCAGGCTGTTGCCCGTCGTGGCCAACTGCAGGCTGTCCGCCCAGGCAGCGCGCTCCAGATGGACCTCGTGGTCGGTCGAGCGCAGTCCGAGCATCTCGGGGCTGACTTCGACGTTCCACTCTTTCCCTTGTCCGTCAGTCCAAATCATGTCGTTGGTCGTCGCCTCGACTTCGTCAAAGGTCCTGCTGCGGCGGGCATCGTACTCGAAGTGCAGGTACGCGCATAATGCGCGGTGAGCGGGCCGGTTGCACCTGCGGCGTCCGCGGACTAGGCTGGGTTGCGGGTCGGGCCGGACCGTGCGCGGCGCCGTGGCGGACGACGTTGCGGACGCGGAGGTTACTCATGAGCGCGAATCCATCGGGAGAACAAACGGGCGCCTGGGGTGCTGCGGCGGTAGGCGCGAACCGTGGGTGCGAGGAGACGCATATCGTCTGGCGCTTGGCTGCGTTCGCGGGCTTGGTGGTCGTCGCGATTGTTGTGGCGCTGATCGTGTCCGGTGTTCTCCGGCGGGAGGTTCCGGCGCTGGACCACAAGCTGGTCGTGCATATCGTGGCGGCTGCTGGGGTCGTGGTGGCTGCGGGGTTCTGTGCGCGACGATTCGAGAAGCGGGGGCTGGCCGCGGTGGGCATCGGTTTCGATCGCCCGTGGGTGCGACATCTCGCGGGTGGTCTTATGCTCGGAGCGGGTTTGAGCGCGTTGCTCTGGGGGGCTCTGTGCGTTGCCGGCGGAGCGACGGTCCAGGCGAACGCGAATCCGTCGGGCGGCTTGGGGGCGCTGGCGGTTGGCTTGCTCTACTGTATGGCGCTCGCCGCATTCGAGGAGCTAGTATGCCGAGGGTACGCCTTTCAGACGCTGGCCCGGGGCAATCTGGGCGTCGCCGTGGTGCTGAGCGGTGGGTTGTTCGTGTCGATGCACTACCCCAAACCAGACGCGCTCGCTCCGCTGATGATGCTCAACTTCTTCTTGTGCCATCTTCTCTTCGTAGTCTGCTACCTTCGGGTGCGGAGTTTGTGGCTGCCGATCGGGGTTCATGCGGCGTGGAACTTCTCGGTCGCTTTCGTCTTTGGACTGACCCCGGAAGGGGATGCACCGGGGGCGAGTCTCATGCGGACCGAGTGGCCTAGCGGTATCTGGACCGGGAACGCATACGGTGTCGAGGGGGGGCTAGTGACGACCCTGCTGCTGGCGTTGGCGGCTTGTGCGGTCTGGTTCTTCATCCGCCAGCAGCGTCCGGAGTCCGACTTGCTCAGCCCCTTGGCTCCCCAGGCCGATAATGGCAGTGTGGAAACGTGCAAACGAGGATGTCAATGATGATAGTGACGGGTCGCAAGACGGGGTGGATTCGCCGGTGGTGTGCGGGAGTCTGCCTGGTGGGATTCGCCGGACTGCTCGTAGGATGCATGCCCGGCGGTCTGCTCATTACTCCGGTGTCGACTCAGCGCGAGCTGGTCGAGGAGACTCTGATCAGCGAGGGGTGGCTAGCCAGGGACAAGATCGCGGTGATCGACGTCGAGGGTCTGCTGCTCAATGGCACCGAGTCGCGTCTGTTCGGGGAAGGTGAGCATCCGGTATCTCGTCTGCTCGAGCAGTTGGACAAGGCGGCGGCGGACTCCCGGGTGCGGGCGGTGATACTGCGGATCAACTCGCCGGGCGGTTCGGTGACCGCCAGCGAACTTATGCACCAGGAGATCACGCACTTCCGCGAGCGAACAGGGCGCCCGGTGTTCGCCATGATGATGGATGTCGCTGCCAGCGGTGGATATCACGTGGCGTGCGCTTGTGACCGAATCCTGGCCCATCGCACCACCGTTACCGGGAGCATCGGGGTGATCATGCAGCTCTTCAACGTGAGCGGGACACTGGCTAAGATCGGCATGGAAGCCCCCGCAATCACCTCGGCGGAGAATAAGGCTGCGGGGTCTCCGTTCAAGAAGATGACCTCGGAGCAGCGGGCCATCTTTCAGACGGTGGTGGACGAGTTGTACGCGGATTTCG
>JAAEQG010000246.1 GCA_024231775.1 bacterium | reverse complement strand
GTGTTGAGTTCATCGAGCTCTACAATGCCGGTAGTGAAACGCTCGACCTCTCGGGCGTCTATTTCAGCGACGGTATCGAGTTTGCGTTCCCCACCGGCTCCTTGCTCGAGCCGGGCGCCTATGTCGTGCTTACCCAAGACCAGGCGCTCTTCGAGACAGTCTACCCCGGCGTGCCGCTGAGCGGCGTTTACACGGACCAGCTCTCCAATGGCGGCGAAACGCTCGAGATTAGCGCGCCGGACGACTCCGTCATCCTCGCCATGAGCTACAACGACACGCCCCCTTGGCCAACGGCAGCCGACGGCCAGGGATTCTCTCTTGTAGTTGCCGATGTCTTCGGGAGCCCCGGCGATGCCGCGAACTGGCGCCCCAGTACCGGTATCGATGGCAGCCCGGGTACGGGCGAGGTCCCCTCCCAGATCCCGGCGGTGCTCGTTAATGAGATTCTCACCCACACCGACCTGCCCGGTATCGATACCATCGAGATCCACAACCCCACAAACGCGGAGGCCGACTTGCGCGGGTGGTTCCTCACAGACGACCGCATGGATCCCCAGCGCGCGCGGATACCCAGCGATACCGCCTATGTCCTGCCGCCGGGAGGCTATGCCGTGCTCGATGAGTACATCTTCCGCGATGCACCAGGCAGCTTGGGAGATACCCCGCTGCCAGGCTTCGCCCTGAGCGCCTTGGGCGGCGAGGACGTCTACCTCTTCTCCGC
>JAAEQG010000245.1 GCA_024231775.1 bacterium | reverse complement strand
TCTCACCGCCGAGTATTTGCCGCGTTTCTTTTCGGCTTCGTTGTTCTCGGCACTGGGGCCTCAGCGAGTCGAGGGCAGGGACTGCAGATTGAGACGCGGGCGGGGTTGGATCAGTCGAACAGTATCCGGAACCATTTGATGCGAGTGGCCGACGAGGTGACGCAGGACTCGCTGGGCGGGATCAGGACGTTGGAGGACTGGGAGCGGGCCCGACCTGGTCGCTACGCGCAGTATCTGGAGATGATGGGGCTGGTGGATGTCCCGGTGGACGGGCCGCGACCGGCCTTGAACGTCAAAATCGTCGGGACGATCCGTAAGGAGGGCTACCGCATTGAGAAGCTGCGCTATGAAGCCTTGCCTGGGCTGTACGTGCCCGCGAATTTGTACGTCCCCGAGGGGACGGGCAAGCCCATGCCGGCGATTTTGTATGTCTGTGGTCACTCGCGCACGCAGAAGGTTTCGTACCAGCCGCACCCGCGCAAGTTCGCCCAGTTGGGTTTCGTCTGCCTGATCATCGAGACGATCCAGTGGGGCGAGGTCTACGGCGAGCACTGGGGATGCTACGCCCGGGGCTGGTTCCACTGGTACAGTCGGGGGTATTGCCCCGGCGGGGTCGAGCTGTGGAATGCCATGCGGGGGCTCGACCTGCTCTGCGCCCGGCCCGAAGTGGACAAGGATAAGCTGGGCGTCACGGGCATCT
>JAAEQG010000244.1 GCA_024231775.1 bacterium | reverse complement strand
GTTCGCCCGCGCGTGCGACACGTCGTTTCGTCACTCCTGGCGCTGCTGGTCTGTGTCGCCCTCTGGCTCCCTGTCCGCGCCGCCCTGCTGATGGCTGTATTCCTCCACCGCGCCTTGTGGACCGCCTACGACGCGTCGCTGGTTCTCATGAACCCGTTCTGGAATCCATGGATCCACCTGTTGCTCCTGGCCGGGCCGGTTCTCCTGGCTATTCGATTCATCCGAAGGCCGTCAAGCCCCCCGGACAAACCCCCTCAGACACCCGGACCCTCTCAACCGCGCCGTATCGTATCGGTGGCCATGTCACTGGTCGGATCGTTCCTGCTGGCCCTGGGACTCCTCTGGGAACCGACCGGTCCGGAAAAGCAAGGTCGCGTCTGGGTGGACGAGCACCGCTCCACCTGGGAGCGCACCGACCGACCCTACGACCCCAACTGGTATGGGCAGGAATCCGGATACAACTACGCCTGTATCTACGACTACTGCTCCCGCTTCTACAACATGGACCGTCTGCATACGGTCATTGACGCCAACACCCTGTCCGACTGCGACGTCTTCGTCGTCAAGGTCCCGACCGCACGATATAGCGCCGAGGAGGTTGCCCATATC